>NZ_JBHRZX010000014.1:0-109890 GCF_042649785.1 Streptococcus alactolyticus
AACATAAAGAAAGAGAGGACGAAGTTCGTCCTCTCTAGGTGTTAGCTTTTCATCTACCCACTACAGTTGACAAAGAGCCAAAAAAAGCCTGATTTCTAAGCAAAACTAGAAATCAAGCTGATGATCATTAAACGGATGTTTTGGTGAAAATATCACGTTCAACAAGGCTATCCATCAAGAAGTAAAATTTCTCTTGTAAAATGGTGTTATCTTCTGATTTGAAAATGTTGACGAGGCGTAGACCAGATTTGTCCGTAATGTTCATTTTAAAGCCTGTTAGCTCTTTGTTAATAGTGATTTTTAGGGCAAAACCTTCGCCAGAATTAGGGACTTTTTCCAATAAACGTGTCAATTCATAATGTCCTACACGATTTTGAGTAAAAGTCGTGTCGCGAAGGGTATATTTTTTAACGTCATCGCTAAGAGTATAGCTATATAGGCAGTCTGTTAATGTAATTGTTTTTTCAAATGCCATCTTATTTTCCTATTATTTCTACTAATTTTTGGGCGAACTCTTGCACTTCTGATAGTGTGTTGAGTTCAGAGAAACTGATGCGAATAGACTCGTTTAAACGTAGTGAGTCTTGGCCATACATACTGGCTAACACATGACTTGGCTCAACCGTACCAGCCGTGCAGGCAGAACCTGTTGAAACGGCAAATCCAGCCAAATCTAACTGGGTTAATAATGTGGCATTATTGTGATGAGGAAAACCGATATTAAGCACATGAGGCATCGTGTTGGCTGTTTCATTGAGGTAATAGTCCAAGCCAGAAATAGCCTCCAAAAAGGCATCACGCAAGATTTGAACGTGGTCATAATTGGCTTTTTTATTTGCCACACTATCGGCCAAGGCTTGTGCCATCCCAGCAATACCAACCATGTTTTCAGTACTTGCTCGGCGTTTTTCTTCTTGCTCCCCACCATGAAGTAGGTTATCAAAGTGTTGCGGCGTCGAATATAAAATACCAACGCCCTTTGGACCGTGGAATTTATGGGCAGAAGCAGACAAAAAGTCGGCTTTTAACTCCTCAGGAAAAACGTCCAGTTTTCCCACGGCCTGAACAGCATCCACGTGAAAAACAGCTTGATGCGATTCAAGGAGTTCTCCGATTTCCTTGACGGGTAGGAGGTCGCCTGTTTCGTTATTAGCCAACATGGTGCTAACTAAAATGGTATCATTACGCAAAGCGTCAGCCACTTGTTGGGCAGAAATCGTCCCGTTTTGAGGTTGCAAATAAGTTACTTCAAAACCAAAACTTTCTTCCAAATAAGTCATTGTGTGTAAGACAGAGTGATGCTCGATAGCCGTTGTAATCAGGTGTTTTCCCTTATTTTGATTGGCCAAAGCATAGCCTTTAATAGCAGTATTGTTGCTTTCAGTTGCTCCTGAGGTGAAGATAATGCGGCGTGGAGTTGTCTTGAGGGCAGACGCAATCATTTGCCGATAAGTACGCAGGCGGTAGTTGGCACGGCGTCCAATCCTGTGAATGCTAGAAGGGTTACCAAAATCGGTAGTCATGATATCCTTCATCGCCTCAATGACAGACGGAGTTAGTGGAGTAGTAGCAGCATTATCAAAATAAATCATATCTTAATCCTTTTTAGCGTCGTATGAAAAGAGTGGGCTAAGTGGTGCTTTTTCGTGGATACGAATAATAGCATCCGCAATCAATTCACTGGCAGAAAGGTATTTCAAGTTTTTAGGAAGAAGTTCCTTAGTGTCAACAGAATCGGTTACAACAATTTCTTTGATAGGAGCAGTATTTAGCGTATCAGCGGCACCGCCAGCAAACAATCCGTGACTGGCTACCACATAAATCTCAGTTGCACCTTCGCGTTCAAGGATTTTAGCTGCTTCAGCAAACGTACGACCTGTATTTAAAATGTCATCGATAAGGATGGCTTTTTTATTTGCAACTTCACCGATAATGTAACCTTCTTCGCGGTGTGAGTCGTCTTGAGCGTAGTCGATGATAGCGATAGGTGAATCAAGGTATTCGGCAAGGCTACGAGCACGTTTGATTCCTGAGTTTTTAGGACTGACAACAACAACGTCTTCTCCTTTTAAATCAAGGTTGTAGCAGTATTCTGCAAACAAAGGTACAGTGTACAAGTTATCTACTGGAACGTCAAAGAAACCTTGAACTTGGACAGCGTGAAGGTCTAGTGTAAGAAGACGGTCAACACCAGCTTTAACAAGCATATTAGCCACTAGTTTAGCAGTAATTGGTTCACGTGATGCGGCAATGCGGTCTTGACGAGAGTAACCAAAGTAAGGAATCACCACGTTTACGGTGTTGGCACTGGCACGTTTACAAGCATCAATCATGATGAGCAACTCCCAAAGGTTGTCATTCACTGGGTAGCTCGTTGATTGGATAATGTAGATATCATCACCACGAACAGTTTCTTCGATGTTAATCATGATTTCGCCGTCTGAGAATTTGCGTGTTGACACTTTTCCTAGCGGCACCTTAACGGCATCCGCAATTTTTTTGGCAATTTCCACATTAGAAGAAAGAGAAAAAAGCTTAAATTGTTTGTCGGCGTAAAGTTCTGCCATGATATAAATATACTCCTTTAAACATTAATAGTTCTATTTTATCAAAAAAGATGGAATTATTCAGCATTTTATAACGAAAAATGGGCTGAAATTATTTTAGTGTGGCACTGAAACGAGCCACCTTGCTTTTAGCGTATTTAAAATGAATGTGGTTTTGGGCTAGGAAACGGTCAAAATCGGCCTTACCTTTATCAGCATCTTCCACCTCTAACTCCAACTCATAATCTTGTTTGCCAGCGTATTGATTGCTATCTAGCGCCATTAAACCGATAGACGTTTTCATTTCGCGGCGAGTGGTTGTCAAATGCCCAAAACACTTCAATGCAGCTGGATCAACTCCATTTTCTCGAATGTGATCAAAAAATGCAATCTTTGAAAAATGATTGGTTTGAATAATGTTTTTTGCTTCTTCTAAAGTCAAATCGTGATTGTGTTCCAAATTGCCAACTTTTTTGGGCACTTTAAGAGTGAGTTCGGCGCGGTCGTCAAATGTGCGAATGCGCAAGGACATCCGATTGGCTTTCATATCAAATGCCGCTGTATCAAAGTAGTAGTTGGTTTGAGTAACAGGAGCGACTTGTGCAAATTGTGGGCTCAAACGGTTAAAATCATCCTTGTTTAATAAGGTTTTGTATTCTATTTCAAGATGTGTCATAAGCCAGTTTTCCTTTGTGATAAAAATAGTGAATATGATATAATTAGAATGTTATACTAATTCTATAAAAAAGTTATTTATTTGACAAGAATGGACTTGTCATGATAAAGGGGGATGATGATTTTTGGATTGGGAAAAGTTTTTGGATCCGTATATCCAAACCGTAGGAGAGTTAAAAATCAAACTGCGAGGGATTCGAAAGCAATTTCGAAAGCAAAACAGACACTCTCCGATTGAGTTTGTCACAGGACGTGTGAAATCGGTTGAGAGTATTCAAGAAAAAATGGCACTCCGAGGCATTAAGCTTGAAAATATCGCTCAAGATTTGCAAGATATTGCTGGGGTGCGTATTATGGTTCAATTTGTCGATGATGTGGACGAAGTCTTGACGCTATTGCGTAGCAGACATGATATGACCATTATCCAAGAACGCGACTACATCAACAATATGAAATCAAGTGGTTACCGTTCATACCATGTGATTATTGAGTATCCTGTTGATACTATAGATGGTCAAAAAACAGTCCTAGCCGAAATTCAAATTCGGACTTTGGCCATGAATTTTTGGGCAACGATTGAACATTCCTTGAACTACAAGTACAAGGGGGAATTTCCAGAAGAAATCAAGAAACGTTTGGAAATCACGGCAAAAATTGCTTTGGAATTGGACGAGGAAATGCGGAAAATTAGGGAAGATATCAGAGAAGCACAGCTTTTATTGATCCAGCGAGTCGAAAATTAAATGATGGAGTAGGGAATAGCGATGACACAGACGAATACTACAGGTAAAAACAAAAAAGCTATGCGTGTGGCTATTGTTTCAAATGGGAAAAAACAAAGTCGCCGAGTAGCTTCAAAATTGTTTGCGATTTTTAAAGAAGACAAGGATTTTTACTTAACCAAAAAAGACCCTGATGTAGTGATTTCAATTGGTGGCGATGGTATGTTGCTTTCAGCCTTCCATATGTACGAAAGAAATCTAGACACCGTCCGTTTTGTGGGGGTTCACACGGGGCATTTGGGCTTTTACACCGATTACCGTGATTTTGAAATCGACAAATTGGTTGATAATTTGCGCTCAGACAAGGGCGACAAGGCTTCTTACCCTATCTTGAAAGTGAAAATTACCCTTGATGACGGCAAAGTCATTAACCTTAGAGCCTTGAACGAATCGTCAATCAAACGGATTGAAAAAACCATGGTGGCAGATGTCATGGTTAGCGATGTTATCTTGGAGCGTTTCCGTGGTGATGGCTTGTCTGTATCAACACCGACAGGAAGCACGGCTTACAACAAATCATTAGGTGGGGCTCTTTTGTACCCAACCATTGAAGCCATGCAGTTAGCTGAAATTTCAAGCTTAAATAACCGTGTTTATCGCACCTTAGGGTCATCAATTGTTGTGCCTAAAAAAGATAAGATTGAAATCAAGCCGACCCGCCAAGGTATCTATACCATTTCAGTGGACAATAAAACCATGCATTATAAAAATTTATCTAAAGTGGAATATCGGATTGATTCTAAAAAAATTAGCTTTGTGGCAACCCCATCGCATACAAGTTTTTGGGAACGTGTCACAGATGCTTTCATAGGAGATTTGGATTCGTGAGATTTGAATTTGTTGCCGACCGTCAAACCAAGGTCAAGACATTTCTAAAAAGCCATGATGTTTCAAAAGGGTTACTCGCCAAGGTTAAATTTAAAGGGGGGAATATTTGGGTTAACGGCGTTGAGCAAAATGCGATTTACCTCTTAGAAAAAGGAGATGTCGTCACGATTGAGATTCCTGACGAGCAAGAGCACGAAACCCTCATTCCCGTCAAACACCCTTTGGATATTGTCTATGAGGACGAGCATTTTCTAATCATCAATAAGCCGAGCGGCTTTGCTAGCATTCCAAGTGTTTTGCACTCTAACACCATCGCTAATTTTGTGAAGGCTTATTATATGGAAAATGATTACCCTAATAAGCAGGTTCATATTGTGACCCGTTTGGATAAAGATACGAGTGGTTTGATGCTTTTTGCCAAACACGGCTACGCTCATGCCAGACTAGATAGGCAGCTGCAAAGCAAGTCTATTGAAAAGCGTTATTTGGCTTTGGTTTCTGGCAAGGGAGAATTGGAAGATAGCGGCGAGATTATTGCACCAATTGCTCGCTCAGATGACAGCATCATCACGCGCCGTGTTCACCCATCAGGCAAATACGCTCACACCAGCTATCAAGTGGTCGAACGTTTTGGTGATGTGGCCTTGGTGGACATTCGGCTGCACACAGGACGCACCCATCAAATTCGCGTGCATTTTGCGCACATTGGCTTTCCTTTGCTGGGAGATGATATGTATGGCGGTCGGATGTTAGGCATCACACGTCAAGCTTTGCATTGCCATTACTTGCGTTTTAGAAATCCTTATGACAATAAGGAGATTATCCAGAAAATCCCCTTGACAAAAGACTTTGAAAACGTTATCATTAAATTACAAAAAAATTAGAATTGAAGGTTGTTTATATGGGAATTCGCTCTTTATTTGGTAGTTTGCGCGGAAAAATCATTGGAAAAAACCTCAAGATTGTCTTTCCTGAAGGCAGTGACGAACGTGTTTTGCGTGCGGCAACACGTTTGAAATTTGAGGGATTAATAGAACCGATTATTCTAGGAGAACCTCAGGTCATTCGTGAAACACTTGACATGATTGGATTTGCTGATTTGAATTACATTATCATTAACCCAGAGGAATACGATGGCTTTGATGAGATGAAAGCAGCTTTTCTAGAAATTCGCAAAGACAAGGTAACACCTGAAGAAGCTGATGAACTCTTACACGATGTCAATTATTTTGGGGTTATGTTAGTAAAAATGGGGCTTGCTAACGGGATGGTATCAGGTGCCATGCATTCAACGGCAGCTACGGTTCGACCAGCCCTTCAAATCATTAAAACTAAACCAGGCGTATCAAGAACTTCAGGAGTATTTTTGATGAGCCGTGAGACAACCGAACAACGTTTGGTGTTTGCTGATTGTGCCATCAATGTAGACCCAAATGCCCAACAACTCGCTGAGATTGCTGTCAACACAGCAGACACCGCTAAAATTTTCAACCTAGATCCTAAAGTAGCTATGCTTAGCTTCTCAACTAAGGGCAGCGCTAAAGCCCCCCAAGTGGAAAAAGTTCAAGAAGCTCTGCAATTGGCTAAGGAAGCACGACCTGACCTTGCTATTGACGGGGAATTACAATTTGACGCGGCTTTTGTGCCTGGAACTGCAGCTCTTAAAGCGCCAGGCAGTGACGTTGCAGGACAAGCAAATGTCTTTATCTTCCCAGACCTTCAATCAGGAAATATTGGTTACAAGATTGCCCAACGTTTGGGAATGTTTGAGGCTATCGGGCCAATTCTCCAAGGTCTTAACCAACCTGTTAACGATTTATCTCGTGGCTCAAGTGCCGAAGATATCTACAAATTAGCCATTATCACAGCTGCCCAAGCTATTGATGATGACGAATAAACACAAAGTTCAGTTGGATAATCCAACTGACTTTCTCATTTAGCAAATAGAAAAGAGAAATCATGTCAAAAATTGTTTTAGTAACAGGGGCTTCTGCTGGATTTGGCATAGCCATTGTCAAAACATTAGTTGCTGACGGCTATCAAGTGATTGCTTGTGCCCGTCGCTTTGATAAATTGCAAGAGTTGCAAGCCGAGTTGGGACAAGACAAGGTCTATCCCCTCCAAATGGATGTGGCTCAGCCAAAAGCTATTGATGCGGCATTGACTAGCTTACCTGAACAATGGCGCGCTATCGATGTTTTGGTCAATAATGCTGGTTTGGCGCTAGGTTTGGACAAGGCCTATGAGGCTGATTTTACCGATTGGATGACCATGATTAATACCAATATTGTAGGCTTGATTTACCTCACACGACAAGTGCTGCCAGATATGGTCAAACGCAATTTTGGTTTGATTATCAATCTTGGTTCTACCGCTGGAACTGTTCCTTACCCAGGCGCAAATGTTTACGGGGCATCAAAAGCCTTTGTTAAACAATTCTCCCTCAATTTACGAGCGGACCTTGCAGGTACTAAAATCCGCGTGTCTAATATTGAACCAGGCTTGTGCGAAGGAACAGAATTTTCAAATGTGCGCTTTAAGGGAGATGATGAGCGAGTTGCCAAACTCTACGAAGGAGCACATGCTATTCAACCTGAGGATATTGCTAACACGGTATCTTGGATTGCCAGCCAGCCTGAGCACGTTAATATCAATCGCATCGAAATCATGCCTGTTTCACAGACATTTGGTGCGCAGCCCGTTTATCGCGACTAATCAAAGTAGCAACACCTTTCTTGCTAGTCAAGGAGGTGTTTTTTCATACCATTCTATTAGAAAACGCTAACATCATACTATCTTTTCCTTTAGCCAGCTCTTATAATGACAGTAAAAGGAGGGAAAAACATGGGCGCAGGAATGCCTGATAAGCTTTGGGCGATTGATTTTGATGGCATGATTGGTGGCAACGGTTCTTACGTGGAGTGTGACGGTCAGGTTGTCATGCACCAACTGATATCAAAAGAAGACACCAAGGTGATTGTGGATTGGTTGCAGGAGCGTGTTTTAGCCTTTTATTTGAAATCAAACAACGGCCTTTTTGCCTCAGACAATTCAAAGAAGCGGCTTGTCCTATCATGCGCCAATACGCCATGCGTAAGGGAAAAACAGCAGCAGAGGTGAAAGATTTGGAAGCAGAGGATACTTTGTACGGCCTGGTTTATGGGGATGAATTGTATTGCGATGATGTCAATAAGGTGAGTTTTATTCTCAAGACGTATCAAGACCATTTGGATTCTGTCCTAGTTTTTCCAAATCTCAAAGCAGGGACTTGGAGTGGCCGTGGGGAAACGGCATTATTTGGCGACCTAGGTGTCAAAGATATTACCAAGGCCCATGCCATTGACGTGCTTTTAAAGTATCTGCAAGCGGACAAACAAGACACCATTGCCTTTGGCGATGCTAAGGTGGCTATTCCTATGCTTGATTATTGCGAGATTGGGGTTGCCATGGGAAATGGAGGTCCTGACAGTCTAGCCATGGCCAATATGGTCACCGATGACGTGGAAGAAGATGGTTTGTTTAATGCTTTTAAAGCATTAAAGTAAATTGAGTAAAAAGAGGATATCGTAGAATAGTACCAAGAAAACGGTTTATAATAGTAGTTTTTACCAACCGCGATCGTTATAATACTATTGAAAACACAGCAATAAGGAGAATCGTTATGTTACACAAAACCTTAAAACCATTTCCAGAACATTTCTTGTGGGGTGCATCAACATCTGCTTACCAAGTAGAAGGAGCAGCCTTAGAAGACGGCAAAGGGCCTTCATGCCAAGACGTGAAAGACATTCCTGCAGGAACAGCAGACTTGTCGGTATCTGTTGACCATTACCACCACTACAAAGAAGACATTGCCTTAATGGCAGAAATGGGCTTCAAATCTTACCGTTTCTCTATTTCATGGAGCCGTGTCTTGCCAAAAGGTGTTGGTGAAGTGAATCCAAAAGGAATCGCCTTTTACAATGATTTGATTAACGAATGTTTGAAATATGACATTGAACCTATCGTGACTATGTTCCACTTTGATATGCCAGCAGCTCTTGATGAACGCGGTTCTTGGTCAACGCATGAATCAGTTGATTGGTTTGCAGAATACGCTCGTGTCTTATTTGAAAACTTTGGTGACCGTGTTAAATATTGGCTGACCATCAACGAACAAAATATGCTAACCTTGGTGGGTCCTGTCATCGGAACCCTCCACATTCCAGAAGGAACAACAAATGTAACCAAAGAAGTTTACCAACAAAACCATCACCAATTGGTTGCGCAAGCCAAAGCCATGCAAATTTGTCACGAAATGTTGCCTGAGGCTAAAATTGGTCCTGCTCCAAATATCTCACTTGTTTATGCGGCATCATCAAAACCAGAAGATGTTTTGGCATCACAAAACTTTAACGCTATCCGTAACTGGCTTTATTTAGATGCTGCGGTTTACGGTGTTTACAACAACTTGGTTTGGGCTTATTTGGAAGAACAAGATGCTACACCAGTTGTTACCGAAGAAGACTTGGCTATCATGAAGGCTGCAAAACCTGATTTCATCGGATTTAACTACTACAATACAGCAACCGTGGCTGCTTCTGATGGAACAGAAAGCCTAAACCCATCAGCTGACCAACAAACAGCTCGTGGAGAAGCTGGTTTCTACCGTGGCGTTGACAATCCAAACCTACCAAAAACCGAATTTGGCTGGGAAATTGACCCAATTGGTTTCCGTGCAACTGTTCGTGAAATGTACAGCCGTTACCGCCTCCCACTTCTCGTAACTGAAAACGGACTAGGAGCATACGATACCCTAACAGAAGATGGCAAAGTTCATGACCAATACCGTATCAATTACTTGCGCGCCCACATCGAACAAATTCAATTGGCTATTACTGACGGCGTGGATATGCTTGGGTACAACCCATGGTCTGCCATTGACTTGATTTCAACTCACGAAGGCATTCGTAAACGTTACGGCTTTATCTATGTGGATCGTACAGACGAAGAAATCGGTACCCTCAAACGTTACCGCAAAGATTCATTCTTCTGGTACAAGAAAGTCATCGCAACTAACGGACAATATTTGTCAGATTAATCAGATAGTTACAGGGAATTCTAATCATCCGATATAAACGAATAATGCAAATAAGCAAAGCAAAATAATTGACACAAAACGAACGCTATTGTAATATATTAATGGAAGGGTAAGTTTTTACCCAGCGATGCTCTTTGATCCATTCTTGAAAAGAGTCATAGGAAGGTCACTATTTATGAAAATGTTTCTGTGTTCCTTGCTTTAGATGAGGGATAGGGAAACCATGGAGAAACCATTATGTATAACGAAATGCCTGTATTTGACTACGAAGACATTCAATTGATTCCTAATAAGTGTATTATTAAGAGTCGTTCAGAAGCTGATACTCATGTGACCTTGGGACGCTACACCTTTAAACTCCCTGTGGTACCTGCTAATATGCAAACCATCATTGATGAAGATATTGCAGAAAGTTTAGCAAAAGATGGGTATTTCTACATCATGCACCGTTTTGACGAAGACTCTCGCAAACCATTTGTGAAACGCATGCATGACCAAGGCTTGATTGCTTCGATTTCAGTGGGTGTTAAAGATTACGAATATGACTTTGTCACAAGCTTAAAAGAGGACGCACCAGAGTTTATTACGATTGACATTGCTCATGGGCATTCTGATAGCGTGATTAACATGATTAAGCACATCAAGAAAGAATTGCCTGACACCTTTGTTATTGCCGGAAATGTTGGTACGCCTGAAGCCGTTCGTGAGTTGGAAAATGCGGGTGCAGATGCGACAAAAGTCGGTATCGGTCCTGGTAAAGTCTGCATCACAAAAGTAAAAACTGGTTTTGGTACTGGCGGATGGCAATTGGCAGCTTTGCGCTGGTGTGCGAAAGCCGCTCAAAAACCTATTATCGCAGATGGTGGTGTGAGAACACACGGTGATATTGCCAAATCAATCCGT
This sequence comes from Streptococcus alactolyticus, assembly GCF_042649785.1. Classification (NCBI taxonomy): domain Bacteria; kingdom Bacillati; phylum Bacillota; class Bacilli; order Lactobacillales; family Streptococcaceae; genus Streptococcus; species Streptococcus alactolyticus. The sequence continues at coordinate 10,815 of NZ_JBHRZX010000014.1, forward strand.
TTTGGTGCTACAATGGTTATGATTGGTTCACTTTTTGCAGGGCATTTGGAAAGTCCTGGAAAACTAGTTGAAGTGGATGGCGAACAGTATAAAGAATACTACGGTTCTGCTTCAGAATACCAAAAAGGTGAGCACAAAAACGTCGAAGGTAAGAAAATCCTTTTACCTGTCAAAGGTCATTTGAAAGACACCTTGCAAGAAATGCAAGAAGACCTTCAAAGTTCAATCTCTTATGCAGGTGGCCGTGACTTGCATAGCTTGACGCGCGTGGATTACGTGATTGTTAAAAATTCGATTTGGAATGGGGATTCCATTTAATCAGATGATAAAAGCAAAAAGGAGTAGGAGCTATTACTGCTATTCCTTTTTGTGTGTTTGAAAGCATATCATTCGCTCCCTTGGTCAAGAAATGGTATGCTGGTAGGAGATTATTGGATTAGAAAAGTCAGAAGGGAAATTGTCGCTATGAAACGATTATTAAGGGGATGGGTACGTTGGATCTTGATTCTAGTGCTTTTGCTTGTAGGCATGGCACTATTCTTTCATCGGACCATTAGCCACATTATGATGACTTACACGACCGACCGTTATCAAGTGATCCATGTATCACGAGAAAATATTGAACAAAATGAAAAAAGTAAGGGTAATTTTGATTTTTCACAGGTAGCTGTTGTTTCTACCCAAGATGTGCTAGCAGCTCAGATGAGTGGTCAAAAACTAAACGTCATTGGTGGCATTGCGATTCCAGATCTGGAAATGAATTTGCCCGTTTTTAAAGGCATTGACAATACCAACCTTTTATATGGTGCGGGAACCATGAAGGAAAATCAAACCATGGGAGAGGGGAATTATGCGCTTGCCAGCCACCATGTTTTTGACCAAGTCAATAGCGATCACCTACTCTTTTCACCACTAGAAAGAGCGGAAGTGGGGCAGAAAGTCTATCTGACAGACAAGGCTTATATCTACACTTACACAATTACTAGCAAGGAAGTTGTGGCTCCGACAGATGTTGAAGTCATTGAGGATGTTCCTGATAAGACCTTACTGACCTTGGTGACGTGTGATGATTTGCAAGCGAGCAACCGTTTGATCGTGCAGACGACTTATGATGGCAAAACACCATACGACCAAGCACCATCTAAGGTTCAAAAAGCTTTTACCAAAAGCTACACGCAGTAGCCATTATTCGTTTTTTGACAGCTGAACCATCTTGTGTTCGGCTGTTTTCCTTGTTAAAAATAGCAGTTCCTGAAATACTTTTTAAAAGTATGGTATAATGCTAGTTATTGAAAGTTTTTGGAGGTTAAGATTATCGCAATGAAAAACACAGATAAAGATAGCAGAGTTGTTCGTTTATTGAGTAAGAGCCGTCGTGGGTTGCTTCGAGGTATCTTTAGTCGAACGACCATTATTTCGGTTCTGTTAATCTTGCAACTGCTGTTTATCTTTGATTCTTACATTTGGTTAGACCAATCTCGGATTTGGGCGGATATTATTGGACGTATTTTGACTATTACAGCCGTTTTGTATTTGGTTAATAGTGAAATGGATGCTCTTTCTCGAGTGACTTGGCTGATTTTGATTATGATAGCACCACTATTAGGGTCGCTTTTCTTGATTTACACCAAGCTAGACTGGGGTTATAGAGGCTTGAAGCAACGGATGGGACAACGCGTGGATGAGAGTGTGCAATACCTGCCACATCATCCCGAAATTGTGAGAACCTTGAAAGAGGATACCTCAACAACCTATCATCTTGTTCAATATTTCAGTCGTAGCCGTGGCAATTTTCCTGTTTACCAAAATACCGACGTCACTTATTTTCCGACAGGTGAGGATTTCTTTAAAGAATTAAAAAAACAACTCCTTAAAGCCGAACACTACATTTTCATGGAGTTTTTCATCATCGCTGAAGGGGAGATGTGGGGAGAAATCCTAAGTATTCTTGAAGATAAGGTCAAGCAAGGCGTTGAGGTTAGGGTTTTGTATGACGGCATGATTGAATTATCAACCTTATCACCTGACTACACCCAACGTCTTGAAAAAATTGGAATTAAAGCCAAAGTTTTTTCACCTATTTCACCTTTCATTTCGACTTATTACAATTACCGTGACCACCGTAAAAATATTGTCATTGATGGGCAAGTTGCCTTTACAGGTGGGGTGAATTTGGCTGATGAATACATTAACAAAATCGAGCGTTTTGGTCACTGGAAAGACACGGCCGTGATGATTGAAGGCGAAGCCGTCGATAGCTTTTTGGTCTTGTTCTTGCAAATGTGGTCTGTTACGGAAAGAGAATTGGTGGTGGAACCTTATTTGATGGAACACTCGCCAACTAGAACAGCCGATGGTTACGTGATTCCTTATGGTGATTCGCCTTTAGATACGGATAAAGTTGGGGAAAATGTGTATATCGATATCCTCAACCATGCTAGAGATTACGTGTATATCATGACGCCTTATTTGATTTTAGATAGCGAAATGGAACACGCCCTTTGTTTTGCGGCTGAGCGTGGAGTGGATGTGCGGATCATGATGCCTGGTGTCCCTGATAAACCGATTCCGTATGCTCTAGCTAAGACTTACTTTGGCAAATTGATGCGTTCTGGGGTTAAGATTTACCTCTACACGCCAGGCTTCTTGCACGCCAAGGTATTTGTCAGCGACCACATTAAAGCTGTTGTGGGAACCATTAACCTAGATTACCGCAGTCTTTACCATCACTTTGAATGCGCAACTTATATGTACCGAGTGGATGCCATTCGAGATATTTACGAAGATTTCACCATGACTTTGGAAGAATGTGAGCGTGTGACGCCTGAAACTCTAGCCAAACGCCCTGTTCATGAAAAAGTTGTGGGTATGTTGGTCAAAACCATTGCGCCGCTCCTATAAGATATGCTATACTAATCTTATGCGATGAGCCGAGTGAACTCGTTGTTAATGAGTTTATTTGCGCAGAGGAGGTCACTCTAACTTTTGTTAGAACGCAGGAGCGGACTTTGACAATTTGTGTGAACCATTTTGTCACATTCAAATGAATGCCTCAGCCCTCTTACCTATTTGGTGGGAGGGCTTTTTTGATAGCAAAAAAGCTAGGAGAGAACTCCTAACTTTCTAGTATCTATTAGCGTCTTTGCTTTTCAAGGACAGGAACGACTGCAGCGGTTAAAATAGCAGAGGCAATCATTTCTGCAATGGCATTGGTTCCAAAAACAGCTGCTAATAAGGCTTTTATGTCACCATTATACACATTTGAAAAGATAAAGAAAACGCCACCCAATACAAAGATAGTATTGGTCATTGAACCGACTGCTCCAGCTACTACCAGACCAGCTCTACTGTGCCACCATTTGTAAACGTAATAAGGGGTGATACCGATTAAAATACGGGGCACCATAGCAATCACAAGTGAGGCAAGATTCCCATTTTCAACAAAGGGAGAAAAGAGGTAGCTTGTCGGCATCAGCGTGATGGTATTGACCGTCACACTGATAATCCCCATCAGACCACCTAAAATAGCACCAATACGCGAACCATACATGATAGAAGCCACGATAACAGGAATCTGAATCAGCGTGGGTTTAATTGGGACAGGCCACAGGTTAAACACCAAACTAGTCAAGAAATGAATAACGAGCATAATTGCAAAGAAAATGGCGATAACGGCAATATCCGATGCGGATTGTCTTTTTTTCATGGTTCCTCCTAAATCCAAAAGCCGAGAATAAATGCGTTGAGTCTTTGAAAAGACTTTAACCCATTATACAGGTTTGGGCTAGTGTTGACAAGTGTATCCGTTACCATTATTCGTGATTTTTACAAACTTTTAACACTGATTCAATAATTGTTTCCAAATCTGCCAAAGCCCCCTTACCGACATCACCGCAGGCCAGTCGCGTTGAACGAGGTTCGATTTTCTGATAACCTGCCTGAATAAGCTGCTCAATATTGCGTTTGGTCATGGGATTATTGTACATATTGGTATTCATAGCAGGTGCAATGAGTTTAGGCGTGTCAGCTGGCAAGGCTAAAGCTGTTGTGGTCACGATGTTATCTGCCATGCCATAAGAGAGTTTGGCGATGGTATTAGCAGAAGCAGGGGCAATCAAAAAGACATCCGCTTCCTTGGCTAAATCAATATGATTGATGGTTTGAGCATCTTCTTCCTTCATCACATCAAGGGCGACGGGATTTTTAGAAAGCACCTGCAAGGTTAAAGGGGTGATAAATTGAGTAGCAGCAGGTGTCATCAAAATCCGAACGTTCAAGCCTGATTTAGTGAATTGATTGGTTAAATCAGCTGCTTTATAAGCGGCGATACTGCCTGAAACGGCTAATAATACAGTTTTAGTCATGTGTTACCCTTTCCAAAATCAGCTCGGCAATTGCTTTCTTGGTCTTAGCGACAACCACGTCATCTTTCCCCACTAAATAAGCCAAGTGCTGATTATCATCTATTGTGGTGAGGTCATTTGCGACGATATAGTGGGCTTGATTGGTCGCTAAACTGCGTCTAGCAACAGCTAACAATTCCTCCTTTGGCACTCCCACCAAGAGTTTGAAGCCGATTAACATAATATCAGGATTCCATTGCTTGATTAGGGAAATCACCTTTGGTGTTTTTTTGAGAAAAAGCACTTGGTAATCTTGTTGAGAGGAAATTTTGGCACTTGTGTTGCTTTTATGAAGCAAATCTTTGATGGCTGGTGCTTTTTCCACTTCCTCAAGGTCCGTCATGTAAACAGGGGTGTAGTCAGATACCGCCATGCTATGGATGATAGCATCATGCGTTTTCACTAAGGGTTCAAGTTCCGCGATTAAATCAGCCACCGTTTCGACCAAGATGATTTTGAGCTTGGAATGTTTCTTGGGTTTGACCGCTCTTTGTGTCGTCACCAATGTCACATCATGCCCTTGCGCCAAAAAGCACTCAGCAACTTCCTTGCCAAGAGTCCCAGTGGCATGATTGGTAATACCACGAACGGCATCAATATTTTCGGTGGTTCCACCAGATGTAATTAAAATCTTCATGTTCTCATTTTACACAAAAAAATTTTTTTCGTAAACGATTTACCATAAGCTAGAATAGGCTTGTTGCTGCCTTTCTAAAGTAAAACCATCGAATAAAATACGAACATTTATAAAACTATGAATAAAAACGTGCGTTTTTTATAAAATGTGATATAATAAAGCTATCACTTATAATTTAGAGGAGAATCTTGTGAAATCTGATATCGAAATTGCACAAAGTGTTGAACTAAAACCTATTACTGAAATTGTCGAAAAAGTTGGGATTACGTTCGACGATATTGAACTCTATGGTAAATACAAAGCGAAACTATCTTTTGATAAAATTGCAGCTGTTCAAAACAATAAACCTGGTAAGCTTGTCCTTGTGACAGCTATTAACCCGACACCTGCCGGTGAAGGAAAATCAACCATGTCCATTGGTCTAGCAGATGCCTTAAATAAGATTGGCAAGAAAACTATGATTGCCTTGCGTGAACCATCTCTTGGTCCTGTTATGGGGATTAAAGGGGGAGCAGCAGGTGGTGGTTATGCCCAAGTTCTTCCAATGGAAGACATTAACCTTCATTTTACTGGGGATATGCACGCCATTACAACAGCTAATAATGCCCTTTCAGCTATCATTGATAACCACCTTCACCAAGGTAATGAACTTGGTATTGACCAACGTCGTATTATCTGGAAGCGTGTGGTTGACCTTAATGACCGTGCCCTTCGTCATGTAACCATTGGTCTTGGTAGCCCAGTTAATGGTATCCCACGTGAGGACGGTTTTGATATCACTGTTGCGTCTGAAATCATGGCCATTTTGTGTCTGGCAACTGACATCAATGACTTGAAAGAACGCCTTGCCAATATCGTGGTAGCTTACCGCTATGACCGTACACCTGTTTACGTTCGTGATTTGAAGGTTGAAGGTGCTTTGACGCTTATCCTTAAAGACGCTATTAAACCAAATCTTGTGCAAACCATTTATGGCACACCTGCCCTCGTTCATGGTGGACCATTTGCCAATATCGCACATGGATGTAACTCTGTTTTGGCAACAAGCACAGCACTTCGTCTAGCAGATTATACCATCACAGAAGCTGGATTTGGTGCAGATCTTGGGGCTGAAAAATTCCTTGATATTAAAACACCAAATCTTCCAACAACACCTGACGCCGTTGTGATTGTGGCCACTATTCGTGCTCTTAAAATGCATGGTGGCGTAGCGAAAACAGATTTAGCTGAAGAAAATGTCGATGCTGTTCGTGCTGGTTTTGCCAACCTTAAACGTCACGTGGAAAACGTTCGTAAATTTGGTATCCCTGCCGTTGTTGCTATCAATGAATTTGTAGCAGATACTGAAGCTGAAATTGCTGCTCTTAAAGAACTTTGTGCCGAAATCAACGTGCCTGTTGAATTGGCTAGCGTTTGGGCAAACGGTGCTGACGGTGGTATTGACCTTGCAAATGCCGTTGTTAATGCTGTTGAAAATGGCAATGCTGACTACAAACGCCTTTACTCAGACGACGATTCTCTTGAAGAAAAAATCACTAAAATCGTTACTGAAATTTACGGTGGTAACAAAGTTATCTTTGGCAAAAAAGCACAAACGCAATTGAAACAATTTGCCCAATTTGGCTGGGATAAATTGCCAGTATGTATGGCGAAAACACAATACAGTTTCTCTGACAACCCTACGCTTTTAGGGGCTCCAGAAGGCTTTGATATCACTATCCGCGAATTTGTACCGAAAACAGGTGCGGGGTTCATCGTTGCCTTGACAGGAGATGTGATGACCATGCCTGGTTTGCCTAAGAAACCAGCCGCTCTTAATATGGACGTGGCAGAAGACGGAACAGCTATCGGTTTGTTCTAATCTGTCAGATGACTGATTTAATGAGCATCTTGCAATAATTACAATAAATGTTACAATAAAACAACTGATCTACCCCATCACAGCCAATCGTGCCATGTGTGGGGTAGAAACATTTATATAGCTATGTAGTTAACCATTTAGCGAGGTAGAAGCAGTGAACAAAAGTGGTAAGTAAATAACAAAATCCTAGCTTAATGGGTTAGTTGTGAAAAGAAAAGGAGACGTGTATGAAATTATTAGAAGAACGCATTTTAAAAGATGGCGATGTTTTAGGTAAGGATATCTTAAAAGTTGACAGTTTTTTGACGCACCAAGTGGATTATGAGCTCATGCAAGAAATTGGAAAAGTTTTTGCAGAGGTTTATAAAGACGCTGGTATTACAAAAATTGTCACAATTGAAGCTTCTGGGATTGCTCCCGCGCTTTATACTGCTCAAGCCATGCAAGTTCCAATGATTTTTGCTAAAAAAGCGAAAAACATCACGATGACAGAAGGCATTTTAACGACTGAAGTTTATTCCTTCACTAAACAAGTGACAAGCACGGTTTCTATTGCGAGCAAGTTCTTGTCAGAAGATGACACGGTGCTTATTGTCGATGACTTCTTGGCAAATGGTCAAGCTGCAAAAGGCTTGTTAGATATTATCCAACAGGCTGGAGCTAAGGTGGCTGGTATTGGGATTGTGATTGAAAAATCATTCCAAACAGGGCGCCATTTGTTGGAAGAAGAGGGTGTGCCAGTGACATCTCTAGCACGTATCGAAGCTTTCTGTGATGGAAAGGTGATTTTCACGGAGGCCGATGCATAAGATGAACGAAGAAACACACTCACGCTCAGCGGTGTTGGGCTTACAACACCTATTAGCCATGTACGCTGGTTCAATCTTGGTGCCTATCATGATTGCTGGGGCACTAAATTATTCAGCGGAACAACTGACCTACCTCATCTCGACCGATATTTTCATGTGTGGGGTAGCAACTTTCTTGCAACTGCAATTGCGTAAGCATTTTGGGGTAGGTTTGCCCGTTGTTTTGGGATGTGCCTTCCAGTCAGTCGCACCTTTGTCTATTATCGGTGCAAACCAAGGCTCAGCTTATATGTTTGGTGCTTTGATTGCCTCAGGAATTTACGTTATGGTGATTGCTGGCATTTTCTCAAAAATCGCGGCTTTCTTCCCGCCAGTCGTGACAGGTTCGGTTATCACAACCATTGGTTTGACCTTGATTCCTGTTGCTATGGGAAATATGGGAGATAACATTAACTCGCCAACAGCACAGTCAATGATTTTAGCCTTGATAACCATCGCTATTGTCTTATCCGTTAATATTTTTGCCAAAGGTTTCTTGAAATCTATTGCTATCTTGATTGGTTTGATTGGCGGAACCGTTATTGCGGCTTTCATGGGCTTGGTAGATACTTCTGCTGTGGTAGAAGCTCCGCTGGTTCATGTTCCACAACCATTTTACTTTGGTATGCCAAAATTTGAAATCACCTCTATTGTCATGATGTGTATCATCGCGACGGTTTCAATGGTTGAATCAACAGGTGTTTACCTCGCACTTGCAGATTTGACAGGGGATAAGATTGACAGCCAACGCTTACGTAATGGTTACCGTGCAGAAGGTTTTGCCGTCCTTCTAGGTGGAATTTTCAATACCTTCCCATACACTGGTTTTTCACAAAACGTTGGTTTGGTACGCATTTCAGGTATCAAGACACGTCGCCCGATTTACTACACAGCTTTGTTCCTTGTGATTTTGGGATTGCTTCCTAAATTTGGAGCCATGGCACAAATGATTCCAAGTCCTGTGCTTGGTGGTGCGATGATTGTCCTCTTTGGTATGGTTGCTCTTCAAGGGATTCAAATGCTGCACCAAGTGGACTTTGAACACAACGAGCACAACTTCATCATCGCTGCCGTTTCCATTGCCTGTGGTGTAGGTTTTAACGGAACGAATCTCTTTGATAGCCTACCAACAACTCTACAAATGTTCTTAACCAACGGTATTGTTATTGCTACGCTTTTAGCCGTTGTGCTAAACCTCGTATTAAATGGTAAAACACAAACAAAATAAGCTTAAAAAACCAGCTCTTCAAGGGCTGGTTTTCATTTTAAGGCTGACGCTCACCAGTTAAAATAAATTGGATAAGCTGGCCCACATCGTCAAAATCATCGTAGTCACCATAGATGCCATCACGGTGGTAAACAATGCCTCTTTTTTCATTGGCTTCCAAACAGTCCAACAATTTTTCTTCGCCATATTGTTTCATGAACAGGGTAAAAGCATAGGGCTTTATCTTACCAAGTAGGCCTTTTCGACACTCTTGCGAACATTGGTAGCAGTGGGACAATTGTTTTTCCATGGAGCAGTTACGATTGATGTAAGTCGTACTTCCAGGGCATTGGTTTGAATGGCAGCCCTGATAGGTCACATTTTCTGAACATAAGCAACAGGCCAAACCACACCTTGCTATTCCTAATTCCCGTTTCATAGCCATACCTCCCGTAAACTTCACTCTATTATACCACATATTGAAAGCGTTATCATTATTTGTTATACTATGTCAAAAGGAGGTTGCCATGGCTTTTGATTTAAAAAAAGAATACAAGATGTTTTACAAACCTATTGCCTATCAAAAAGCAGTAGCATCCAAAGAAAAAAGCTAGAACAAATCGTCTAGCTTTTTGGCTTAGTTTTTCTTTTTCATTTCGCCGTGTGGGTAGTAAGTTCCCTCAGGCATATCGTTAATAAAGACATGAATAGCTTCTTTTGGTGCTTTAGCAACACGAGAAACCACCTCAGTTACTTCACGAGCTAATTCAATTTTTTGTTCTTCCGTACGACCTTCAAACAAATCAATTTTGACAAATGGCATGATACCTCTCCTTAACATTTAGTAATATCAGTATTGTAGCATATTTTGCACAAAAATTCAGAAACAAATGGTATAATGAAGGTGTAGATAAAAGAAAAAGCGACATTCGCTCACATGTAAAGAATACATATAGAGGTAGAATAAATGAAACCTATGTTTATCGTGGCAATGCTATCGATTTTCATTGCACTATACGCTGGCGATAATGACTCAAAACCTCAATAAGACGATAATTTAGCACCCAGACTCTTAATCGAGGAAGGTGCGTTTTTATTGTTAAAATGCCTTTTCATCTGGAAGTCAAAATAGTACCCATATACGAAAAGTTGTATTTATGGTAAAATAGGAGAATATTAATAGAAGGTAGGATCTTATTCTTGGCTCAACTCTATTATAAATACGGAACCATGAATTCTGGTAAGACCATTGAAATTTTAAAAGTGGCTCACAACTATGAAGAACAAGGCAAGCCTGTTGTGATTATGACATCGGCACTGGATACGCGTGATGGGTACGGGATTGTTTCTAGCCGTATTGGTATGCGTCGTGAGGCAGTAGCTATTACAGAAGAGATGGATATTTTTGCTTTTGTACAAGCTTTGCCTTTCACACCTTATTGTGTGCTGATTGATGAGTGTCAGTTTTTAAACAAACAACACGTTTATGATTTAGCGCGTGTTGTGGATGAGTTAGGCATTCCTGTTATGGCTTTTGGTTTGAAAAATGATTTTCAAAATGAGTTATTTGAAGGCTCACGTTATCTTTTGCTTATGGCAGATAAGATTGACGAGATTAAAACCATTTGCCAATTTTGTTCTAAAAAAGCAACGATGGTCTTGCGTACGGAAAATGGTAAGCCTGTGTACGAGGGCGATCAGATTCAAATTGGTGGTAATGAAACCTATATACCTGTCTGCCGCAAGCATTATTTCAATCCGATGATGCCAACAGACAAGTAAAACTGGAAAAAGAGAGGGTAATAAAAAACAATGAACATTTACGATCAGCTACAAGCGGTTGAAGACCGTTATGAAGAATTGGGAGAATTGCTTAGTGACCCTGAGGTCGTTAGCGACACCAAACGTTTTATGGAATTGTCACGCGAAGAAGCTAATACCCGCGATACCGTGACAGCTTACCGCGAATACAAGCAAATTCTTCAAAACATCGAAGACGCTGAAGAAATGATTAAAGACGCTGGTGGCGATCCTGAATTGGAAGAAATGGCCAAAGAAGAACTCAAAGAGTCAAAAGCTGCCAAGGAAGAATACGAAGAAAAATTGAAGATTTTGCTCTTGCCAAAAGATCCAAACGATGATAAAAACATCATCTTGGAAATTCGCGGAGCAGCAGGCGGGGACGAAGCAGCTCTTTTTGCTGGTGACTTATTGCAAATGTATCAAAAATACGCTGAAAGCCAAGGTTGGAAATTTGATGTCATGGAAGCTTCTTACAACGGTGTCGGCGGTATCAAAGAAGTAGTGGTCATGGTATCTGGTCAATCGGTTTACTCTAAATTGAAATACGAATCAGGTGCCCACCGTGTGCAACGTGTTCCTGTAACAGAAAGCCAAGGGCGTGTTCACACCTCAACAGCGACCGTCTTGGTTATGCCTGAAGTAGAAGAAGTCGAATACGAAATTGATCCAAAAGACTTGCGCGTGGATATCTACCATGCCTCAGGTGCTGGTGGACAAAACGTCAACAAAGTAGCGACAGCCGTTCGTATGGTCCACATTCCAACAGGTATTAAAGTGGAAATGCAAGAAGAACGTACCCAACAAAAGAACCGCGACAAAGCCATGAAAATTATTCGTGCGCGCGTGGCTGACCACTTTGCCCAAATCGCTCAAAACGAACAAGACGCCGAACGTAAATCAACCATCGGTACTGGTGACCGTTCAGAACGTATTCGTACCTATAATTTCCCACAAAACCGTGTGACAGACCACCGTATCGGTTTGACCTTGCAAAAATTGGATAGCATTTTGTCAGGAAAATTGGACGAAATCATTGACGCCTTGATTCTCTTTGACCAAACCAAGAAATTAGAAGAGTTGAATCAATAATGAATTACGCTGAAACCATCAGCCAATTAGAAAAACAGTTACAAAACCTTGGCGAAGCCCCCGAAAACCTTGCTTACGTTTTTCGTGACATCAAAGGCTGGACTTTGCTGGATTACATTTTACATCAAAATCAATCTGTGACGTCCGAGGACGAGCAAGTGTTGGCAGGGATTATGTCCCAACTAAGCCAGCACCGCTCCCCTCAATACATCACAGGTACGGCTTATTTCCGCGATTTAGCTTTAGCCGTGGATGAGCGCGTTTTGATTCCGCGACCAGAAACCGAAGAATTGGTTGAGTTGATTTTAAAGGAAAATAGCGGAGCAGATAAACGTGTTTTAGATATCGGTACAGGTAGCGGGGCGATTGCCATTTCACTCAAGGCTGCGCGGACAGATTGGCAAGTGACAGCGTCTGATATTTCAATAGATGCCTTAAACCTAGCGCGTGACAATGGGGGGAAACACCAAGTCAAGATTGATTGGGTGCAATCTGATGTATTTAGCAATCTGACAGGAACATTTGATATCATTGTTTCCAATCCGCCTTATATCGCCTTTGACGATAAGGATGAAGTGGGTGTGAATGTTTTGGCCTCAGAGCCGCATTTGGCTTTGTTTGCAGACGAAGATGGTTTTGCTATTTACCGTCGGATTATCGAAGAAGCTAGCAACTACCTAACCGAGCAAGGAAAGCTTTATTTTGAAATTGGGTATAAGCAAGGTGACGGTTTGCGAAACTTGCTGGAGCAGCATTTTCCTGGCAAGCGCGTGCGGGTATTACAAGATGTATTTGGAAAAGATAGAATGGTCGTGATGGATAATGGCTAATTTAAAAGAGATTTTAGAAAATGGCGGAGCGGTGATTTTGCCGACAGAAACGGTTTACGGACTATTTGCGCAAGCCATGAATGAAGCAGCAGTTGAGCACGTTTACCAACTCAAACGTCGTCCAAAAGACAAGGCGATGAATCTTAATGTGGCTGATTTGGAAACCATTTTAGCGTTTTCAAAAAATCAACCCAGCTACCTCAAAACACTTTACGAGGCTTTTTTACCTGGTCCTTTGACCATTATTTTACAGGCCAATGACCGTGTGCCAGCTTGGATCAATTCTGGCTTATCAACAATTGGTTTTCGAATTCCCAATCACCCAAAAACCTTGGAATTGATTCAGCAAACAGGGCCTTTAATTGGTCCTTCTGCCAATATCTCTGGGCGAGAAAGTGGGAAAATCTTTGCTGATATTAAAACCCAGTTCAACAACGAGGTGACAGGGCTGGCAGATGATGCTGCCCTAACAGGCGTGGATTCAACTATTTTAGATTTATCTGGAGAAACAGCTCGAATTTTGCGCCAAGGTGCCATTACCAAGGCGGAATTATTGGCTGTGGCACCTGAATTATCGTTTGAATCCAATTAGGTTTTTAGGGGGAATTTTTCTCATAATGTTTTGGCTTTGACAGACTTGACGACAAGGGTGTCACTTGGACTTATCAAAAAGGAGATCAGGTTATGATTTTTGACAAGGAAAACTACGAAGCATTTGACCAAGAACTCTGGGCTGCCGTGCACGCTGAAGAAGTTCGCCAACAAAACAACATTGAACTCATCGCCTCTGAAAATGTGGTGTCAAAAGCTGTCATGGCAGCACAAGGTAGCGTTTTGACCAATAAATACGCTGAAGGTTACCCAGGTAAACGCTACTACGGGGGAACAGACTGCGTGAACGTGGTCGAAAACCTTGCCATTGACCGTGCAAAAGAACTCTTTGGTGCTGCATTTGCCAATGTTCAACCGCACTCAGGAAGTCAAGCCAATGCCGCTGCCTACATGGCTTTAATCCAACCTGGCGATACTGTTTTGGGCATGGATTTGGCGGCTGGTGGGCACCTAACGCACGGAGCACCCGTTAGCTTTTCAGGAAAAACTTATCACTTTGTGTCATACACCGTGGACCCCGTCACTGAATGCATTGACTACGATGCTCTAGCTCAATTAGCGCTGAAAACCCAGCCAAAACTCATCGTTGCAGGAGCGTCAGCTTATCCTCGCATCATTGATTTCAAACGTTTCCGTGACATTGCTGATAGCGTTGGGGCTTATTTGATGGTGGATATGGCGCACATTGCGGGGTTAGTCGCTTCAGGTCATCACCCAAGCCCTGTTCCTTATGCCCACATCACAACAAGCACAACCCACAAAACCCTACGTGGGCCTCGTGGTGGCTTGATTTTAACCAATGATGAAGCCCTAGCTAAGAAGATTAATTCTGCGGTCTTTCCTGGCTTGCAAGGTGGACCCTTGATGCACGTCATTGCTGGAAAAGCCGTTGCCTTCAAAGAAGCCCTGGACCCTGCTTTCACAACTTACGGTGAGCAGGTGGTGAAAAATGCTGCCGCTATGGCAGAGGTTTTTACCCAACACCCAAATTTCCGCGTCATTTCAGGAGGAACAGACAACCACGTCTTTCTTGTTGACGTGACGAAGGTCGTTGAAAATGGCAAAGTGGCCCAAAACATTTTGGAATCAGTCAATATTACCTTGAACAAAAATGTGATTCCATTTGAAACCTTATCGCCTTTTAAAACCTCAGGCATTCGCATCGGCACCCCAGCCATCACTAGTCGTGGCATGGGCGAAGCTGAATCACGTACGATTGCAGAATTGATTGTCAAGACCCTAGAAAATCACCAAAACGAAACTATTTTAGAGGAGGTTCGTCAGGACGTGAAGGCTCTAACAGATGCTTTCCCGCTCTACTAACGAACACTTAAAACAGCCAACATGATTGATTTATATATTAAACGGATTGTGATTCACCAATTCACACCCAACGACACTGACCTAATCTTGTCAGACCAACCGTTGACTCTGACGCCGCGAATTGATGAGTATTTTCGCAAAAAACTCAGTAAAGTCTTTTCAGACGAAGCCAAGCGTGGCACTTTTTCTAAGGACAATGTCTTTTGGAGCTATCTCACCGATGATTTGCTGGAATCATCGGTTCAGATTGCCCAGCTTTGGAAAGAAGAATTTGTCTTGTCTGACAACCAAAAAGTCAATGACCTCATTTTCATTCAATTTGACAAGGATGGCATGGAGCACTTTGCTTTTTTGCGGGTTGCTTTGAAAGAAAATTTCACACATATTTCAAGCGATAATGATAATCCTTTGAAAATCACGCAAAACAATCTGCCAACGGCTGCACAAGTACCTGATGAGGCCTTGATTGTCAACCGTCAAAATCGCAATTACTATCTTATCGAGAAGCGAATTAAGCATAATGGCAGTTTTGCTCATTATTTTTCAGAAAATCTCTTGCAAGTTCAGCCTGAACAATCTGTGAAAAAATCCATTAAAATGGTGGAACAGACTGCTCAGAAAATCGCTGAAAATTTTCAGCAAGATGACTTTGCTTTTCAATCGAAAATGAAAGCAGCTATCCATAAAAACTTGGAAGAAGAGGAGTTGTCGCCTGAAAAGCTAGCTGACCAATTGTTTGATAGCAACCTGACTGCCCGTCTGACCTTTGTGGATGAATTGAAAGAAAGCATTCCAGAACCTATTCAACTATCAGATATTGACCATTCGCGTCAGAGTAAAAAACTGGAAAATCAGAAACTCTCACTTTCAAATGGCATTCAACTCATTGTTCCCAATAATGTCTATGAGGATGCCGAGTCAGTCGAATTTATTCAAAACCCAAATGGAACCTATTCCATCCTAATCAAAAATATAGAGGATATTCAAAATAAATAATGTTTAAATGTATCAGACGTTTGGTTATACTTGGGCTTGTTTTCTTTGCTGGCTTTCAAATTCACGACACTTATGTCAACGTACATAATGTCTTGCAATATAAAACTATGGTGAAGGAGATTTTGGCGACCAATGACACCACTGCCAATGTTGACTTGGTTTTGGCCATGATTTACACGGAAACCAAGGGCAGTGATGGGGACGTTATGCAATCCAGCGAAAGCACCTCAGGAGTTGCCAATTCCATTACGGATAGCCAAACCAGTATCCGTCAGGGCGTCACTCTCTTGTCTAAAAACCTTACCTTAGCTGAGGAAAAGGGCGTGGATGTTTGGACGGCAGTGCAAGCCTACAATTTTGGAACGGCTTATATTGATTATGTTGCTAATCATGGTGGTAAGAGTACCATTGCATTAGCCACTGAATATTCCAAAAATGTCGTTGCTCCCAGTCTTGGAAACACCACTGGGGAAAGTTATTTTTACCACCACCCTATAGCACTCATATCTGGAGGAAAATTGTACAAAAACGGTGGTAATATCTATTACTCACGCGAAGTTCATTTCAATCTCTATCTGATTGAGTTGATGAGCTTGTTTTAACATATGTTTTAGAAAGTAGAAAATGAAAGCATTAGGACAGTATTTTAAAGGGTACCTGAAAGAGACAATCTTGGGGCCCCTTTTTAAATTATTTGAAGCTTCTTTTGAACTGTTAGTTCCCATTATTATTGCTAGAATCGTTGATACCATCATTCCCCACCATAATAAGCCACAGTTGTATGCCATGATTGGCTTGCTCTTTTTTTTGGCTATTGTAGGTGTAATCGTTGCTATTACAGCCCAGTATTTCTCATCAAAAGCTGCCGTCGGCTACACCCGTCAGCTCACGCAGGATTTGTTTAAGAAAATCATGAGTTTGAGTAAGGAGGACCGTGATCGCATAACCGCTTCTAGTTTGATTACGCGTCTAACCAGTGATACTTATCAGATTCAGACAGGTATTAACCAATTTCTACGCCTCTTTTTACGCGCACCTATCATTGTCTTTGGGTCAATTATCATGGCCTTTACCATTAGCCCAAAATTGACCATTGCCTTTGTTTTGATGGTGGTCATTCTCTTTACTTTGGTCTTTGTGATGTCACGCTTGCTAAATCCCATTTATGCAAAAATTCGTCTGGCTATCGACCACATTGTGCGTCTGACGCGTCAGCAATTAGAAGGTGCTCGCGTTATCCGTGCCTTTGGACAGGTGGACAAAGAAGAAGAGGAATTCTCTGCTGCTAATCAAGGCTACACGCGCTTGCAACTTAAGGCAGGGTACTTGTCTAGCTTAGTGACCCCTTTGACTTATGTCGTGGTTAACGGCACGCTGATTATCGTGATTTGGCAGGGAAATCTATCTATCGGACAAGGTTTATTGTCACAAGGGATGTTGATTGCCTTGGTTAATTATCTCTTGCAGATTTTGACAGAATTGCTCAAGATGACCATGTTAGTCACATCGCTAAACCAATCGTTCATCAGTGCTAAACGCATGACCGAAGTGTTTGAGATGCCGTCAGAAAATTTGAATACCCCATTGCCACAAAAAACGTCTGACCTTGCTATTAGCATCAAGGACATGAGTTTCACTTACCCATCCGCAGCTGAGCCTGCCTTGTCTGATATTAACCTGGCCATCACTCCAGGAGCCTTTATCGGGGTTATCGGAGGGACAGGAGCAGGAAAATCAACCTTGGTGGAATTGCTAACGCACCTGTACACCCCACAAGAGGGAAGTTTGAACATTTTCCAAAAGCAACACTCTCCTAAAACCTTGAAAGAATGGCGTTCGTGGGTCAATGTCGTGCCGCAAAAAGCAGAGCTGTTCCAAGGAACCATTCGTTCTAATCTGACCTTTGGATTAAAAGAAAAGATTAGCGATGAACAGCTTTGGCGTGCCTTGGATATTGCCCAAGCCACTGAATTTGTTTCAGAAAAAGAAGGGCAATTGGATGCCGTGGTGGAAGCTTTTGGGCGTAATTTCTCAGGTGGGCAGCGTCAACGGTTGACCATTGCTCGCGCCTTGGTGCAAGAAGCGCCGTTCTTGATTTTGGATGATTCCACATCAGCCTTGGACTACTTGACTGAAGCCAAGCTATTGACAGCCATTCATGAAGAATTGAAGGACACCACTTTGATTCTCATCTCACAACGCACCAATAGCTTAAAAGCTGCTGACAAGGTCTTGCTCTTAGACCAAGGCAAGCAATTAGGCTTTGCGTCACATGATGACTTGTTAGCTCACAACAAGGTTTATCAGGCTATCCATTACTCACAACATTCTGAAGAAGAAGGAGGTTTAGGATGAAAGCACGCTATCAAACACAGACCACCCAACGCTTAATCAAAGATTTGTTGACACAAAGATGGCTGGTCTTGGGAGCAACCATTGGAACCCTGATGCAAGTGAGCTTGACCGTTTACCTCCCTATTCTCATCGGGGATGCGGTTGATGTTGTTTTATCACCCAATTCCATTCAACTGTTGTTGCCAATTATTGCCAAGATGATTGCCGTCGTCGGACTCAACACCTTGATTCAGTGGGTTAATCCTTTGATTTATAACCGCTTGACCTTCCAATTCGTTTACCAATTGCGGCAAAAAGTCATGGAAAAACTCAATCAAATGCCCATTGCTTATTTGGACCGCAAGAGCGCTGGCGACCTCGTCAGCCGCGTCACGACCGATTCTGAACAATTAAGCAACGGTTTGTTAATGGTCTTTAATCAATTTTTCATCGGTATTTTAACCATTGTCATTACCATTGTGGCTATGGCTGATATTGATTTGTTAATGGTTGGTCTGGTCTTGATTTTGACGCCCTTATCACTCTTTTTGGCACGTTTTATTGCCCAAAGAAGTTACCAATTGTACCAAAATCAAACCAAATCACGTGGTCAACAAACTCAGTATATCGAGGAAATGATTCGTCAGGAAAGTTTGGTCCACCTTTTAAACGCTCAAAATACCACAATCGAGCAATTTACAGGCATTAACAATACTTATGCCGATTATTCTCAAGAGGCTATTTTCTATTCTTCAACGGTGAACCCAGCCACTCGCTTTATCAATAGTTTGATTTATGCCCTCTTGTCAGGGGTTGGAGCCTTGCGCATCATGTCAGGTGCCTTCACGATTGGAGAATTGACCACCTTCTTAAACTACGTCAACCAATACACCAAGCCTTTCAATGACATTTCATCTGTCTTGTCAGAATTGCAGAGCACCTTGGCTTGTGCAGAGCGTCTGTATAGCATTTTGGATGAAAAAAGCGAACTGCTCCCAGTGAAAATAGAGCTGGACGTTGAAAACATTAAAGGGCAAATTGATTTCAAAGCCGTTTCTTTTGGTTATACCAGCCAAAAAACCTTGATTAAACATCTGGACTTGTCTATTCCGCCAGCTTCAAAAGTCGCGATTGTTGGGCCAACAGGAGCAGGGAAATCAACCCTAATCAATCTCTTGATGCGTTTCTACGAGTTAAATAGCGGCTCAATTGACTTAGACGGCGTGCCAATGTCCCATTACGACGCGGAGGCCTTACGTCACCAAATCGGAATGGTCTTGCAAGAAACGTGGCTCAAGGTTGGTACCGTCCATGATAACATTGCTTACGGAAATCCAAATGCCACAAGAGAAGAAGTCATCGCAGCAGCTAAGGCTGCCAATGCCGATTTCTTTATCCGTCAATTGCCAAACGGCTACGACACTTATCTGGCTGATGCAGGCGCTTCATTGTCACAGGGACAACGCCAATTGCTCACCATTGCCCGTGTCTTTATCAAATCACCGAAAATTTTGATTTTAGACGAAGCCACATCGTCAATTGACACACGGACAGAACTCTTGGTGCAAGAAGCCTTTGAAACCTTGATGAAAGGACGCACCAGCTTTATTATCGCCCACCGTCTATCAACCATCAAAAACGTGGATTTCATTCTCGTTATGGTTGACGGGGATGTGGTCGAATACGGTAAACACCATGCCTTAATGGCGAAAAAAGGTGTTTATTACCAAATGCAAACCGCACACGACAGTGCCTTTTAAGCCAAAATACCTCCCTCATGTTTCCCATGAGAGAGGTATTTTTTAGTTATCAGGATACTGTTTTTCAAGGATATTGCTGATTAGAATGAGCAATATCGGTTGCAGTAAAATCAGCGTCCCTGTCATGATAGCTGGTAAAAAATAATCCAATGCAATCAGCAAAACCGTGACAATTCCCAGAAAAATCATGGTTATCATCAGAGCAATGCTGCCTGCCTTTTCCTTGATAAAGGTATTGCGTTCTGTCTTGACGCTGATGCGATAAGTTGTGTCTGTTCGCATCATTTTATGGTGCAGCAAACTGAATGTAAGAAATGCTAAAAACCGCACTAAACAAAAAGATAAGCGCCATATCCATCGTTTTAGAAAAATCATTGCAAAACATCATTACAATAAGCAGGAGTGACAGGGCATAGCCAATGTACCAAATACGGTTGTTTCCCTTCATGGCAAGTCCTCCTCAATCACTAAGCGAAAGGACCTACAAGACCCCAAGTGGTACCCAAGCACTCACCGATTTTTCACCCACTGGAAAGTCCCCATAACCGTCCGCATCAATCGTGACAGGCAAAGGGTAGTGGTATAGGGCATCTTCAAAGGCTTGTCCAACCCAATTTTCCCCAACAAAAAGGCGTTTTGAGGTCGCTTTGCCATTGCTAATCACAACCGCTAGAGGATTTGGGTGCTGGTCATCGCCAAGGCAAGTCCAGCCGATGCAATTTTCCTCATCAAAATAATCCACTTCCTCGCCGTAAACCACCGTTTGACGCAGTAGAAGTAGGCGGTCAATCACATCTTTAAAGCTCTCTTGGGCAAATTCACCAGAAATGCCGTAATAATCCCCATAAAAAACACAAGGAAGTCCTGTTTGTCGCAAGAGAATGAGAGCATAGGCTGCAGGCTTAAACCACTCGGCAATCGTTGATTCTAAAGCCTGTCCACGCTGGGTATCGTGATTATCGACGAAAGTCACCGCAGAATCAGGGTGGTTTTTAACCAGCGTTCCCTCAAAAATCGTCTGCAAATCGAATTGCTCATCTTGGCTCGCGTCAAATAAATTGTGGTGCAGTCGCACATCTACCAAGTCAAAACGAAAATCCGTGCTTTCCAGATAATCCGTATTGGCTTGTTCATCGCTATTCCAAAATTCCCCAAAGACATAGAAATCATCGCCGTATTTGGCTTTCATATCGCGGATGAAATTCCCCATAAAGAAAGAATCAATGTGCTTGATAGCGTCCAAACGAAAACCTGTTATGCCAGTCGTTTCCACGAACCAGTCCGCCCAGTCGTAGATATTTTGAATGACCTCAGGGTGTTTAAAGTCCAAATCAGCGTACATGAGATAGTCGTAGTTACCGTTTTCACCATCCACCAGATTTTGGTTCGCCCAACCTTTGTTATCCCCTTGAATCTGAAAAATACCTGTCTTGCCTGTCTTGACATCGTAGTCAGTCCCAGTGAAATGGTACCAGTGCCACTCAAAAGCGTTGTATTTATGCTTTCTACCTGCAAAGGTAAAATTGGTCCAACCCTCGATTTCAAAAGGCTCGCTCAAGACCTTGGTGCGGTCCTCAGGCGACACCTCCACCACGGTAAAGACTTCCGTGTGGTCAGCAGCAGCCTTGTGATTCAAAATCACATCCGCCATAGGTTCAATGCCGTTATCTTTCAGGCTTTTAATAGTCGCTAGATAGTCAGCCTTGGTACCGTACTTAGTCCGAACGCTGCCTTTTTGCTCAAATTCTCCCAAATCAAACAAATCGTAAACACCGTACCCCACATCAGCCGAGTGCGTTGCCTTAAAGGCAGGCGGAAGCCACATCTTCGTAATCCCTTTTTTAGCTAATTGCGGTGCAGCAGCAGCCAAGTTTTGCCAGTGCTTACCATCATCAGGCAAATACCATTCAAAATACTGCATTAAGGTTTCATTTGTCATAAAAATAAATCTCCTAAAAAGAAAAAGCTGTTTCTTCCATTGTACCAAAAAGATAAAATAACGCAACCGTTTGCGTAAAGTACAACCTTTTCTGAAATATAACATGCAACTGACAAGGCAGACTGTTTGTGGTTATTTGGGAACAATAAAAAAGCAAGAGCTCTAGAAGCCCTCACCTATGGAGATTATGAAAAAGAAAAGTTTTAGGATTTTCTTATAATATAACCAAATAATCTTAACGCCCGCTTAAAAACTTTTCAAATGTTTTGACATGAGTCAATTGACTGAAATCTAACATCCTCATGACAAAATAACTCTTTTTTCAAAAAATAGGACTTTAGACGGATGTGATTTAGGGCCACATCTTATATACTAATAGCATACCGATCCTTTTCATATTAACTCCAAACAGAACAGTTTTTAGCTGTTCTGTTTTTTTCTTACCTAAAAATAGATAATGCTAAATAAGAAAAAATATGTTACAATGGGCTATGATTACTGTTGGCGGTTTGCCGACGATATAGAAAGGGTAATAATGACTGACAAATCTACATTGACTGATGTTCAAAAAATCATTGTTCTTGATTATGGTAGCCAGTATAACCAATTAATCGCACGTCGCATTCGTGAATTTGGTGTGTTCTCTGAATTGAGAAGCCACAAAATCACAGCCGATGAAGTTCGTGAAATCAATCCAATCGGAATTGTGCTTTCTGGTGGTCCTAATTCTGTTTATGCGAACAATGCTTTTGGTATTGATGAAGCTATTTTTGAATTGGGTATTCCAATTCTTGGTATCTGTTACGGGATGCAATTATTGACTGATAAGCTCGGCGGAAAAGTAGTGCCAGCTGGTCAAACAGGTAATAGCGAGTACGGCCAATCAACACTTCGCCTAAAAGCAGAATCAAAACTTTTTGCAGATACACCAAAAGAGCAAACGGTTTTGATGAGCCACGGTGATGCCGTTACAGAAATCCCAGCAGGTTTCCACTTGGTTGGTGATTCGGCTGATTGCCCTTACGCTGCTATTGAAAACACTGAGAAAAACATTTACGGTATCCAATTCCATCCAGAAGTGCGTCACTCTGTATATGGTAACGACATTTTGCGCAACTTTGCCTTCAAAATTTGTGGGGCTAAAGGTGACTGGTCAATGGATAATTTCATCGACTTGCAAATCAACGAAATTCGCAAAAAAGTTGGTGACCGCAAAGTGCTTTTAGGACTTTCTGGTGGCGTGGACTCATCTGTTGTTGGAGTCCTTCTTCAACGCGCTATCGGCGACCAATTGACATGTATCTTCGTTGACCATGGTTTGCTTCGTAAAAACGAAGGTGACCAAGTTATGGAAATGCTTGGTGGCAAATTCGGACTTAACATCATCCGCGTTGACGCTTCAAAACGTTTCTTGGACTTATTGGCTGGCGTAGAAGACCCAGAGAAAAAACGTAAAATCATCGGAAATGAATTCGTTAGCGTCTTTGATGATGAAGCAAGCAAGCTAAAAGGTGTTGATTTCCTTGCACAAGGAACGCTATACACTGATGTCATCGAATCTGGTACAGATACTGCCCAAACCATCAAATCACACCACAACGTTGGTGGTCTTCCAGAAGACATGCAATTTGAACTTATCGAGCCATTGAATACCTTGTTCAAAGACGAAGTTCGTGCGCTTGGAACAGCTCTTGGTATGCCAGACGAAGTGGTTTGGCGTCAACCATTCCCAGGACCTGGTTTGGCTATCCGTGTCATGGGTGAAATCACTGCAGAACGCTTGGAAACTGTCCGCGAATCAGATGCCATCCTCCGTGAAGAAATCGCTAAAGCAGGTCTTGACCGTGACATTTGGCAATACTTCACTGTTAACACTGGCGTTCGTTCTGTTGGGGTTATGGGTGACGGTCGTACTTACGACTACACTATCGCTATCCGTGCCATCACATCAATCGACGGCATGACCGCAGACTTCGCTCGTATCCCTTGGGATGTCTTGCAAAAAATCTCTGTTCGTATCGTAAACGAAGTGGACCACGTTAACCGCATCGTCTACGATATTACAAGTAAACCACCTGCAACAGTAGAGTGGGAGTAGTTGTAGGAGAGCTAGAAATCCTCTTATACCAAGGGTTTCTGGCTCTTCTTATCTTTTTACTGCACTTTTATTGCACTTTTTTCATTTCTTTGTTTCGCAAGTAGTCTACAGTAAATTGATTCTTTGGTGAAGTATCATAATTTTGTTTTGCTTCTTTAAAGGAAATGGCTCCATTTAATTTGTTAGCTACCTCGAAATTACTGTTAGGATAAAGATGTCCATACGTTCCTAAAGTCGTCTCAATATCTTCGTGTCCTAGACGATCTTTAATGATAAGTGGATTTTCTCCCATACTGATTAACAAGGAAGCATGAGAATGCCGTAACCCATGGATTCTGATTCGATGGATACCAGCCAGCTTAGCATAGCGTTCAATAGCATATGATAGTGTATGTTTTTGGGTAGGAATACCGTTATAGCTCATTACAAAGTCTGTCTGAATTAGATTTTGTTGTACTTCCTTCCATTCGGATAAATAAGTTAATGTGCATTTATCTAATACAATATGACGAACGCTCGCCTTTGTTTTTGGTTCAACAAATCTATAATTCGATTGATTCTTGTAATAGAGTGTTTTGTTGATGGTTAGTACTCCTGAGTCAAAATCAATATCTTCCCATTGAATGGCAGTAGCTTCACCAATTCGCATTCCAGTCATAAATAAAAACCACAGAGAGATAAATAAAAAGTGTTGATAGTAATCTTCTTTGTAAATTAGAGAGATTACTTTTTCAAATTCTTCTTTTGTCCAAAATTCAATTTTAGACTTTTGCTTTTTCACATTGCCAATAATCTTAGATGGATTTGTGGTGGTTATCCCAAGGACAATTGCTCGATCCATAGCAACTGAAAATAGTCCTTGAACAGCTCTTACATAAGAAGACTTACACTTCTTTGATAATTTTAGTTGCCAATTTTGCACATCAATAGGCTCAATATCGGAAACAGCCATTTTATCAAAATAAGAGAAATGCTTCTTAATAGTTGGTAAGCGATTTTCATATGTTCTGAGCTTTACCTGTGTCTTATACCATGGAAGGAAAATTTCAAAGATATAATGTTTAAACGTCATTTTATCCTTATTCTCACTTAATTCTTCTGGTTTCATCAATAGCAGTTTCGAATATTCTTCTCTTGCTTCTTTTTTAGTAGTGAATCCACTACGATATTTTTGAATTTTTTTCCCTTTAGAATCATAACCTAGATTTGCACGAAAATAATAGGTTCCATTCTTTGCTTTTTTTATTGGGTCTTTAACCATAGTTTTTACTCCTTACTGTGCAAAAACTACTCAGACCTGTTTTCATTTGAAAACCGAATTCCTAGAATTTCTTCAACAGCTTCACGAGGGACTCTATCTAGCTTTCGAGATTGATAGTAGATATGCCCTTTTGTAATCATCAATTCTTTTGCTTTTTTTATGATGTCTGCTGAAAAAGAAGTTCCATATCCTAGCTCAACTAAATCCTTTTTTGTGACCGTTATCATTATTACTCCTTTCCCAATTATAGGCTAGGAAAACTCCAATATTCACCTATAATTATATCAAATAGTTTTATAATAATACACTGACAAGAGAAGAATATCTTAGCAATCGAACAGCTCTAGCAAAGCTCACAGGAATTTCACTTCTGCATGGTTCTCATGTAGCCGTACCCATTGCCTGTGACGCTTCTAACGCTCGGACTATGGCTATACGGGAGTATCATTATCACGATAAGAAAGTCATGGCAGCAATCCTGCTAAAGATTACTTTCGAATTACTAACATGAATCGCTCACTAATTTTGTAGGTCATGGCGTGTTAGTTCATCAGCTCTTTTCTTACCGAAACGTATTCGATTGCCTTTATTTGGTTGTCAAAGAACGTTTGGCTTGTTAGCCTATCAAAACCTACTGAACACACAATATGCTTTGATGGAATAACAAACCTCCCAAATCGGGAAGCGTGGATACGATTCGACACGCTTCCACGAAAAAATGGGACTATTTAATTTCGAACGATAAAATCTTAGAGATGAGTTTCGTTTCCATTCTGCCACGTAGGGTTTCATCAATAACCATATGAGAATTTCCATATTCGTCTGTCATGCGACGTAATGAACGTTTTGAGGTATACCCTCGATAATGTTTAACAATCTGATTAATTGCTTCCACGTCGCCATCTGTCGCCTTTACAATGAGGGGGAAGGGGACCCTTGGATAGGCTGTTTTCATTCTTTACACTCCTTCATGAATTCTTTAATCATGGCTAGTCCACTTATTCGATGACGATAAACAGTCGAACGATTCAAATTTAGTAACTCCGCAATCTCCACATCACTCATATCCATAAAGTAATGAAGTAAAATAATGTTCCGTTTTTTCTCTGAAAGATGACGCAGGGCTTCACTTAATAAATCACTTTCAACATTGATTCTTAATCCAAATAATTTAAATAGTTGGAAATCAGTGACGTACGTATCAACAGTAGAAAAAGAGTTGACAAGGTAGTTATCTATATCAGAAAACGAGACTTCTTTTGCTGATAGTCTGTCTAGATGTTTGAAGTAATCTTTTCGTTCATCTTCAATAACTTGTTTGCAGATATAGTCAAACTGATTTTCTATGGTTTCTTGAAAAGAAGATGGTTTCATGCTTTTCACCCCCTTTCTGTCGTGAAAGGGAGTGGCATGTGCTTCTTTATCTCCCTTCATACTAAGCCCCGACACGAAAGGGGGATTTGTTGCATAAATGAAGAGAAATCCTAAAAGATATTTATTAAGTGACCAAAAAAGCACATAAACAGATTGTTTTCTCTGTTCATATGCTTTGATTTTTCTATCTATGTAATCTGCAAAACCACATTGATGGTCATATCTATCCAGTACAGGTGGATAAGTTTTTTTGATAAGAACTTAATTAAGAGAACTAGATGACAGATTATCTTTCTCATGGCGACTTTTCCCTCCATTAAGTCGCCAATTTTATCTACTTTCTAGGAGTATGACTAAATTTTATAAAGTTGTATAGGTAAATAAAATCAGCGACCTTTCTATTTGAAATTGGATTCATCGCATTAATAAATTCCACAGTGTTCTATAGGAACTCATAAACTATATAACATGTTTTTCTATACCTGTTTATGGTTATATAGGAACAGTAAAATGTATAGAGGTGATTTAGTATGCGTAAAAAAGAAGATAAATACGATTTTAGAGCCGTTGGTTTAGCGATTAAAGAGGCTCGAATGAAACGGGGTCTCACTCGTGAACAAGTGGGAACAATGATTGAAATTGACCCACGTTATTTAACAAATATAGAAAACAAAGGACAACACCCAAGTACACAAGTGCTGTATGATCTTGTATCATTACTCCATGTATCTATTGATGAATTTTTCTTACCTACAGATAATTTGATTAAAAGCACTCGAAGGTTACAGGTAGAAAAATACATGGATAGCTTTACAGACAAAGAACTATCCTTAATGGAAGCACTAGCAAAAGGT
The DNA here is from genome assembly GCF_042649785.1 of Streptococcus alactolyticus. Lineage (NCBI taxonomy): Bacteria > Bacillati > Bacillota > Bacilli > Lactobacillales > Streptococcaceae > Streptococcus > Streptococcus alactolyticus. Next base: position 38,044 of record NZ_JBHRZX010000014.1, read on the forward strand.
ATCAATGAAGCAAGAAATATTGAAGGCTAGTCAGTAAAATTCAGATAAACAAAAAGAGCCGATAAGATGAGAGTTACGGGCAAACAGGTGTCCCTTTTGATGACTACGACTACCATTTACCGAAAAGATACGAAGATAAAAAAGTGTTGGTAAAGAAATACGATATTCTCAAACCCACTCGCTGTTTAATCGAAGAAAATCAACGCTATTTACGGATTGAACAGGAAGATACCACTACTTATGTGGCGTATTTTACAATTAATAGTATTGTTGGTGAATTGGATTTCCCTAATAGTGAAATTTTTTATTACCAGCAACAGCAGTTTACTTTCCCCGTTGATACCAGTATGAATGTTGAAATTGTCGCCAATAAAAAAGCCTTATCTACCGTTCGCAATAAAAAGAAAGAACTGAAAGATTTAGATAGCCACGCATGGGAAAGCGACAACGAAACCAGTACTAATGTGGTGGACGCTTTAGAATCTGTCGATGAATTAGAAAGTAATTTAGACCAAACCAAAGAATCTATGTACAAACTAAGCTATGTGGTACGGGTATCGGCAAAGAATTTGGACGAGCTGAAACAACGTTGTGATGAAGTAAAAGATTTTTATGATGATCTGTCTATCAAATTAGTACGACCTTTTGGCGATATGCTAGGCTTGCATAATGAATTTATTCCCTCAAGCAAGCGATATATCAATGACTATATTCAATATGTCACGTCGGATTTTTTGGCTGGTCTTGGTTTCGGTGCTACACAAATGATTGGTGAAAATTCTGGTATTTACGTCGGTTACAATCTCGATACAGGCAGAAATATTTATCTCCAACCTAGCCTTGCAAGTCAAGGAATTAAAGGCTCTGTAACAAATGCATTAGCGTCCGCTTTTATTGGTTCATTAGGTGGCGGAAAATCATTCTCTAACAATATGCTGGTCTATTATTCAGTACTCTTTGGCGGACAGGCAACCATTGTTGACCCAAAAGCTGAACGTGGTGAATGGAAAGAAACCTTACCTGATATTGCCCATGAAATCAATATTGTTAATCTCACGAGTGAGAACGACAATAAAGGGTTACTTGACCCTTATGTGATTTTAAAACTCCCGAAAGATTCAGAAAGCCTTGCCATTGATATTCTCACGTTCTTAACAGGTATTTCCAGCCGAGATAGCGAGAAGTTTCCTGTCCTGCGTAAAGCTATTCGGAGTGTAACTCAAAGCAAACAACGAGGGTTGTTATTGGTGATTGATGAATTGCGAAAAGAAGATACGCCCATCAGCAATAGTATTGCTGACCATATCGAAAGCTTTGTCGATTATGATTTTGCCCATCTGTTATTCAGTGATGGCAGTGTCACCCAATCCATTAGCTTGGAAAAACAACTCAATATTATTCAAGTGGCAGATTTGGTCTTACCCGATTCCAATAGCTCTTTTGAAGAATACACTACCATGGAATTATTAAGTGTGGCAATGCTGATTGTCATTAGTACCTTTGCTTTAGACTTTATCCACTCTGACCGTTCCATTTTTAAAATTGTTGACCTTGATGAGGCTTGGAGTTTTTTACAAGTGGCACAAGGAAAAGCTCTATCTATGCGATTGGTTCGAGCAGGACGTGCCATGAATGCAGGGGTCTATTTCGTTACTCAAAACGCGGACGATTTACTAGATGAAAAGATGAAGAATAATATTGGCTTGAAATTTGCCTTTCGTTCCACTGACCTAGTGGAAATCAAAAAGACCTTAGAATTTTTTGGTGTGGACAAGGAAGATGAAAACAATCAGAAACGCTTACGTGAATTAGAAAATGGACAATGTTTAGTTTCAGACATCTATGGTCGTGTAGGGGTTATGCAGTTTCACCCGATTTTTGAAGAGTTGCTTCATGCCTTTGATACCAGACCGCCTGTGCGAAATGAGGTGGAAGAATGACACAAAAACAAAAGAAATTTCTTCACTATAGTTGGATAACGCTCCTTTGTGTGGGCGTTATTTTACTTTTATTAGGCACGCTGGGCAATGCAGTACAAGCGACAGGCTTAGTTGATGAAACCATTGATACAAGCAATGAATACTCCAAGTATGGTTTGAATCAATATCAGCTTGATTATTATGTGGACAATAGCTGGGGCTGGCTTCCATGGAATTGGAGTGATGGCATAGGACAATCGGTGATGTATGGATTGTATGCCATTACTAATTTTATTTGGACAATTTCTCTTTATCTATCGAACGCCACAGGTTATTTGGTGAAAGAAGCCTATGCCTTAGATTTCATTAGTCAAACATCCCAAGCAATTGGCGAAAACATGCAGACGATTGCAGGCATTACACCGAATGGCTTTTCCAGTTCAGGGTTTTATGTCGGTTTCCTCCTTCTTTTTATTCTCATTGTTGGAATCTATGTTGCCTATACAGGATTGGTTAAGCGAGAAACGACGAAAGTGATACGAGCTGTTTTAAACTTTGTCGTGGTGTTTATTCTATCGGCTTCCTTTATTGCGTATGCACCCGATTATATTGCGAAAATCAATGATTTTTCCAAAGATGTCAGTACCGCCAGTCTGAATATTGGGACAAAAATTGTTCTTCCTAACACGGATAGTCAAGGGAAAGACAGTGTGGACATGATACGTGACAGCTTATTCTCTGTTCAAGTAAAGCAACCATGGCTATTGCTTCAATATGGCTCCACTGATGTAGAAGCGTTAGGGGAAGAACGTGTGGAAAGTTTATTGTCTACCAGTCCAGATACAAACAATGGTGAAGATAGAGAAAATGTAGTGATTGAAGAAATTGAAGATCATGACAATACCTATTTAACCCTACCGAAGACGATTTCCAGATTAGGAACAGTCTTCTTTTTGTTTGTATTCAATATTGGTATCTCGATTTTTGTTTTCCTTCTAACAGGAATCATGATTTTTTCGCAAGTGCTATTTATTATTTTCGCTATGTTTTTGCCAATCAGTTTCCTATTAAGTATGTTGCCGAGTTTTGATGGCATGGGCAGGCATGCCATTACCAAGTTATTTAATGTGATTATGACAAGGGCTGGTATTACCTTGATTATTACCGTTGCCTTTAGTATTTCCACTATGCTTTATTCGCTGTCAGCAAGTTCTCCCTTTTTCATGATTATGTTTTTACAAATTGTGACCTTTGCAGGGATTTATTTTAAACTGGGCGATTTAATGAGCCTATTCTCTTTACAAAGCAACGACTCTCAAAACATGGGCAGACAAGTGTTTCGCAGACCTCGTCAAATGATGAATCGACAAACCAGAAGATTTCAACGCAGTATGAGTAAGATTTTTCGTGGAAAAGCAGGGTCAACGAAGCAAAAGACAATGACAACAAAGCAGAATCAAACCAATAAAGCTAACCATACTCGTCAAAATGAACGGACTACACCAAAGAAAGAAACAGCACTTTCCAATGTGAAAAAGCAACAAGGCGGTATCGGGCAACGATTAGGTGAAAAGACAGCCCATGTATTGGACACGAAAAATCGTCTAGTCAATAAAAGAAAGCAGGCAAAACAACAGATACAGGCGACACCAACCCATGTCAAATATGCCCTTCATCAAGGAAAAGAGAATGTCACTCATAATGTAACAGACTTTAAACAATCTATGGCAGATACCAAAGCTCAACGCAAACAACAGCGTATGAACCAGCAGGAGCAAAAACGAAAGAACATTGCTCAAAAGCGTTTGGAGCTGGATAAAGCAAAAGAAAAAAGACGAAAAGAAAACCCATCATCTCCTGTTCAGAATAACCAGCAGCATGTTCGCAAGCGTCAGCAAACCGTCACGCCTGTTTTGTCACAAAACACTAAACGTGAAAATCATCAGCGACCATTGAAAAAAGAGCAAAAACAAAAGACACCACCGAAGCAATTCAATCAGAGGAAGCTAAATAAAAGAACGGATAAGCGAGGACAACAAACATGAAGCTAAAAATAACAGTGATTTGTAGTGTGGTCTTCTCTCTCTTCTTTTTTCTCTTATTATTCCTAGTCATTTTCTTTGCAGATGATACGGACAGTGGCGAAAACAACAAGGATTCTTCTATTCCAGAAGGCGGTGTGACCGTTTCACCAGAAGTGTTGGCACACCGTCCGTTGATTGAAAAATATGGTAAGGAATATGGGATTGAAGACTATGTTTCTTATATCTTAGCCATTATGCAAGTGGAATCGGGCGGTACAGCAGAAGATGTTATGCAAAGTTCCGAATCTTTGGGTTTACCGCCCAACAGTTTGAGTACCGAAGAGTCCATCAAACAAGGGGTTAAATATTTCAGTGAATTATTAACCAGTGCAGAACAACAAGGAGTGGATATAGATTCTGTTATCCAATCTTATAATTATGGCGGTGGCTTTTTAAATTATGTGAGGAGTCATGGGAAAAAATATACCTATGAATTAGCCGAACAGTTTTCTAAAGAGAAGTCGGGTGGTCAAAAAGCAGACTATCCCAATCCCATAGCCATACCTGTGAATGGTGGTTGGCGATATAACTATGGAAATCAGTTTTATGTTCAGTTGGTTTCACAATACCTAACCGACACTTCCCCAACAGAATTTGATGATGAAACCGTGCAAGTCATTATGGACGAAGCCTTGAAATACGAAGGGTTTCCCTATGTCTTTGGAGGGGCGTCGCCTACCACCTCTTTTGATTGTAGTGGCTTAATACAATGGGTGTATGACAAAGCTGGCATTTCTCTCCCTCGTGTCGCCCAAGATCAGTATGACGCTACGCAAGAAATCTCTATGGAAGAAGCCCAAGCAGGCGACCTTATCTTCTTTCATTCAACCTATAATGCAGGCACATATGTGACTCATGTGGCGATATATTTAGAGGGAAATCGCTTTTATCATGCAGGCGACCCAATCGGTTATGGCGACTTAAGCAGTCGTTATTGGCAAGACCATCTGATTGGGGCTAGACGTGTTATTCATAACTAAGAAAGGAATGAATCAAATGATTATAAAAATCGAGCGAAAAGAAAAGAAGGAGAAACCAAAGAAATCTAAAAAACCGAGCAAGCAAAGAAAAGTTCCGATGATTAAAGTTGGCACGCATAAGAAATTAACCTTTGTTTTATGGGTTTTATTGATTGGTAGTGTCGGATTTGGAATCTATAAAAATTTTACTGCCATTGACACTCATACTGTCCGTGAAACAGAAATCATTAAACAGCAGATTGTCGATACCAACCAAGTAGAAAGTTTTGTGAAATCCTTTGCGAAAGACTACTTTTCGTGGCAACAATCCCAAGAAGCCATTGATAAACGAAATGAGAAATTGACCCATTATTTGACGGAAGAATTGCAGGTATTAAATGAAGAAATGATTCGTAAGGATATTCCTACTAGTTCTAGTGTGAACGATATACAGGTGTGGCAGGTTTCTCAAGTGAATGAGAACACCTTTGAGGTACTGTTTTCTGTTGAACAAGTTATTACCGAAGACAAAGACAAGGAAACTATATCGTCTAGCTTTCATGTGGTTGTCCATATAGATGAATCAGATAATATGGTTATTATCAAAAATCCGACAATGAGTAAGAAACCTCAAAAATCGGACTACCAACCCAAACAGCTAGAAAGTGACCATACAGTAGATACAGAAACGATGGACGAAATCATTAGCTTTTTAGAAACGTTCTTCCAGCTCTATCCTACCGCCACAGAAAAAGAATTGACTTACTATGTAAGTAATCATGTGTTACCTATGATTAACAAGGAATATGTTTTCGAGGAATTGGTGAATCCTATCTTTACCAGAAAAGATAACCAAGTAATCGTGAATGTCGCTGTGAAATATTTAGATCAAGAAACAAAGGCAACCCAAATCTCGCAATTTGAGTTGATATTAGAAAAACAAGATAATTGGAAGATTGTAAAATAACAAATATTGGTACATGATTACAGATACTTTGTAATCATGTACTCTTTTTGATAAAAAATTGGAGATTCCTTTACAAATATGCTCTTACGTGCTATTATTTAAGTGACTATTTAAAAGGAGTTAATAAATATGCGGCAAGGTATTCTTAAATAAACTGTCAATTTGATAGCGGGAACAAATAATTAGATGTCCTTTTTTAGGAGGGCTTAGTTTTTTATGCCCTTTTGGGTTTTTGAATGGAGGAAAATCACATGAAAATTATTAATATTGGAGTTTTAGCTCATGTTGATGCAGGAAAAACTACCTTAACAGAAAGCTTATTATATAACAGTGGAGCGATTACAGAATTAGGAAGCGTGGACAAAGGTACAACGAGGACGGATAATACGCTTTTAGAACGTCAGAGAGGAATTACAATTCAGACAGGAATAACCTCTTTTCAGTGGGAAAATACGAAGGTGAACATCATAGACACGCCAGGACATATGGATTTCTTAGCAGAAGTATATCGTTCATTATCAGTTTTAGATGGGGCAATTCTACTGATTTCTGCAAAAGATGGCGTACAAGCACAAACTCGTATATTATTTCATGCACTTAGGAAAATGGGGATTCCCACAATCTTTTTTATCAATAAGATTGACCAAAATGGAATTGATTTATCAACGGTTTATCAGGATATTAAAGAGAAACTTTCTGCCGAAATTGTAATCAAACAGAAGGTAGAACTGTATCCTAATATGTGTGTGACGAACTTTACCGAATCTGAACAATGGGATACGGTAATAGAGGGAAACGATGACCTTTTAGAGAAATATATGTCCGGTAAATCATTAGAAGCATTGGAACTCGAACAAGAGGAAAGCATAAGATTTCAGAATTGCTCCTTGTACCCTGTTTATCATGGAAGCGCAAAAAGCAACATAGGGATTGAGCAGCTTATAGAAGTGATAACGAATAAATTTTATTCATCAACATACAGAAAGAAGTCTGAACTTTGCGGAAATGTCTTCAAAATTGAATATTCGGAAGAAAGACAACGTCTTGCATATGTACGCCTTTATGGCGGAATCCTGCATTTGCGGGATTCGGTTAGAATATCGGAAAAGGAAAAAATAAAAATTACAGAAATGTATACTTCAATAAATGGTGAATTATGTAAAATTGATAAGGCTTATTCCGGGGAAATTGTTATTTTGCAAAATGAGTTTTTGAAGCTAAATAGTGTTCTTGGAGATACAAAGCTATTGCCACAGAGAGAGAGAATTGAAAATCCGCTCCCTCTGCTGCAAACAACTGTTGAACCGAGCAAACCTCAACAAAGGGAAATGTTACTTGATGCACTTTTAGAAATCTCCGACAGTGACCCGCTTCTACAATATTATGTGGATTCTACGACACATGAAATCATACTTTCTTTCTTAGGGAAAGTACAAATGGAAGTGACTTGTGCTCTATTGCAAGAAAAGTATCATGTGGAGGTAAAAATAAAAAAGCCTACAGTCATTTATATGGAAAGACCGTTAAAAAAAGCAGAGTATACCATTCACATCGAAGTGCCACCGAATCCCTTCTGGGCTTCCATTGGTCTTTCTGTAGCACCGCTTCCATTAGGGAGCGGAGTACAGTATGAGAGCTCGGTTTCTCTTGGATACTTAAATCAATCGTTTCAAAATGCAGTTATGGAAGGGATACGATATGGCTGTGAACAAGGATTGTATGGTTGGAATGTGACGGACTGTAAAATCTGTTTTAAGTATGGCTTATACTATAGCCCTGTTAGTACCCCAGCAGATTTTCGGATGCTTGCTCCTATTGTATTGGAACAAGTTTTAAAAAAAGCTGGAACAGAATTGTTAGAGCCATATCTTAGTTTTAAAATTTATGCACCACAAGAATATCTTTCACGAGCATATAACGATGCTCCTAAATATTGTGCGAACATCGTAGACACTCAACTGAAAAATAATGAGGTCATTCTTAGTGGAGAAATTCCTGCTCGGTGTATTCAAGAATATCGTAATGATTTAACTTTCTTTACAAATGGACGTAGCGTTTGTTTAACAGAGTTAAAAGGGTACTATGTTACTACTGGTGAATCTGTTTGTCAGCCCCGTCGTCCAAATAGTCGGATAGATAAAGTACGATATATGTTCAATAAAATAACTTAGTGCGTTTTATGTTGTTATATAAATATGGTTTCTTATTAAATAAGATGAAATATTCTTTAATATAGATTTGAATTAAAGTGGAAAGGAGGAGATTGTTATTATAAACTACAAGTGGATATTGTGTCCTATTTGTGGAAATAAAACAAGACTACGAATACGAGTGGATACTATACTTAAAAATTTCCCTTTATACTGCCCCAAATGTAAGAACGAAACTTTAATTAATGTTCAAAAAATGAATATAATAACAATCAAAGAGCCAGACGCCAAGACGCAGAGCCGATAATTTGAGAAATGAAAAGATGTTCAATAATATAACCAAAATCATCTTTCTCCAATTTACGAATCTGAAAGCGTCTGGATAATTTACTTTCTAACAACTGTTCCATCTTAGAAAAGCGTTCGATTTCCGCCATAGGCATAGAAACAAAATCGCCCATTAATTTGTGATTCACACCATGAAAGAATTCCGCAAATGCTTTTTGAATTTCTTTCCCAACATTTTTTACGGATACTTCCTGTTCATTGAGGTAGAGTTTAAAACCAATAAAAAAGCGATAGTCTACTTGATTGTCACCAATCATAGAAATTAACGCTTCGGTCTGTTCATCTATTTTTTCGTAAGCTATCTCTTTTAATCGTCCAGTGATTTCTTTTTTCGATTGTTCCTGTGTGGCTCGAATACTTGATTCGGTTGCTAGTTGCAGAGCATGAATCTTGCCATCACGATTTTGGGCAATCAATTGACAGAAATTATCATGAACTTGAATTTTTTCATCGGAACTTAAAAAACTGTAATTATAGGGAATTAATTCATAATAAGCGAATACTTCGCCATCATGATTAAATACGAGATTATCTTCCATATATTTAATCGGATATGCCATCTAGTTGTTCACTCCTTACAATCGTAATCGATTCATTCATTGTTTCTTTTTTTAATCGTATTTGTTTGCCAGCGTAGGTTACTTTAGGGCGTAGAGCATAGGTAATGATAGACTTTAGAAATCCATAGGGTTTCTTTCCGTCAAAGGTCTTTTGGCACATGAACCCAGTGAGAACAATGGGAATCCCTAAGTATTTGAGTAGTGCTCCGTCAATCAGAGAAAGTGGTGGTAAACTGCCAAAGAGTATGACGACAAACAAAGAAACGATAAACCATGTCATTTGCGTAAAGGTAATTGGGAAAGGGAGTTGTAAATCATTAATCGCATAAATCACTTTTTCTACTGACCAAATACTGGTGTAACTTCTTATTTTTTTCATGTCTTCACGTCCTTTCCGTAAAAATAGAAAAAGAACAATCAAAATAGGTGATTGCTCTTTCAATGCTTTAACTATTCAATTTTATTTTTTGTCCATTTTGCAATAATACCTTCATCAGTTTCTTCATCATCTGGATTCATTGAATATCTGAAACTTAAATTGGTATCTGACCCTAATCGTTCATATAAGCTGGGTCTATACAATCTCGTTTTATTGTCATTAAAAGGACTTCGTTTTCCCAGCTCACCATTTCCCTTTAAAGGATTTCTTCTAACTGAAAAACAATATTTTTTTCTGGGATCTTCTGAATCACTTTGACTTAATGAGAAACACATGGCTTCTTTTTGGTCTTCATTTTTCTTCTCACTAACTTCTGTCGGAATAAATCGAGCAAGAGTTTGGCTAAATTGAAATAAAACATCTCCCAAGTTACTACTGTATTCGATACCAAAATATTCTCTTATTGTTTTCGTGTCTGTATATAATTTTACCGAATTAGCATAGACAGCTAGCATATCTGAAAAATCGTTTTCCTTTAAAAATTCTAGTTTTAACAGAGCATATTCTGGAACTTTTTCCTCTTTTTCAAATAGCTTAACAAGTACAATATAATTTTGCTGTTTGTAACGAAAGTAAAAGGAATCTATCACCCAGCCTTTATCTTTCATGTCTAGTTTTAATAGTTTAAGATTTTCAAATACATTTACCATAATTTATACCTCTCCGTGCTATTTATTAATTTAATTATAACACGGATTGTTAAACTTACTGACAATATTCAAATACCCCATGAGAGGTAACTAGGTAATTACCCTCTATTTCCATATCACGTCCCAAAGATTGGTAGTCAATATAATTTTGTAAATTGGAAGGGACTTCACCAAGCTGTCCTGTTTCTTCCACGTAATAACGGGCGACATCTTCCATCGAATCACAATCACTATAACAATGAATATCCTCTTTGTTTTCCAGTAATTCTTCCAAGCTACTAAACCACATGCCTTGAATTTCTTTGAGTTCATTATAAATAGGTGTACCTTCGATTTCTTGAATGGCTTCACATAGACGGTTGATTTCACTAATCGGCGTGTATTCGTCCACATCAAAAGGAAGCTCAAAATCATGTATTGCATATTCTTCGTAGTCCTCATTTAAACCGATTCTTTCTGCCATTTCTTCCTCATCAATTGGTGGAGTAAACCATGCTCCGACTAATTCACCTTCATTATACCGTCCTAAATTTGCCACATAGACTTTCATTTCCAATTCTTATCACATCCTTTTTATAAAAATAGTCATAAAAAAAGTAGCAATCAGTTAATGACGCTACTTATCAAGGTATCCGCTAATATAATCTGTAACTGTACTTGAAATACCTATTATTAGTTTTGCTTCTCTCTTTCCAATAATATTTGTATTAGGGTGTGCAAGTGAATGCCTATTTCTTGCTTCATTAAGAGAGCTAATCATTCCATTTGATGACCTTATCGTTGTCTTCACTATATCAGCAAGTTCAGTAGGTTGAATTTCTTTTTCAATTAATTGTTGTATCCTACTATATAATTTAGATAGATTTTCGTCTCTAGGAACTGTAATTTCATATTTTTTTAGTATTTCAATTAAATATCCATGAAAAGCAGTGTGAACTCTGTCAAAGGCACGTTGATATTCACCATTACTCATAAAAGACTCAGCGTCTTCAATAGCTTGTGAAACCACATCACTAATTTTCAACTGACTAAAGTTAATTACTTCGTAATTCTCTGGAAGTGGTACTAAAATAGTATCCACTAATACATTATCACCTTGTTTATCATATATGGAGCTTGCTGTCTGGGTAATCAAATCTTTATGACTTTCAAAAAAGTCTAAATCATCAAAAGGAACTCTTATTTTAAGATATGTGCAAAGCGTATTCCAGCCCTTTTTATATCCTTTATAATAAGTAAAATCGTCAGTCTCATCTAAAGTTACCTCTGATATTTTCATTTTAGAAACAATCTCGTTACCTCCTTCATAATAATTTGAAGAGCTCTTTCTTTCTAATGTTTTAATTAAAAGAGATTTAAATTGATCATTTGTAAACATATTCATAAATCCTTTCATAACAAAATATATACTTCCTATTTTATCATGAAAAATATCTGTTAAGCACCAATGATTCGGTTAAATAAGTTTAATAACACATCTTTCACGCCAGCTGCATTGAACACAAGTCCGACGGCGATTAGAGCAATAATCAAGAAGCCAATGAGTTTTGAAAATTCTCGTTTAAAACCTAAAAACAGTCCAATGACAACAATCGCTAACAATACCAATGACTGTGCATTATCCAAGAACCAGTTGTACAAATTCTGCCCAAAATTCATGTGATTGTCCTCCTTTCCTTAAGATATTTTTCTCGATAATAGATATAGCTTTTTACACGCCTTAATAATTGAAAAGGGGTTAAATGCTCTCCATAGACGGTTACTCGATTGGTATAATTATTATAAAATCTCACCTTGTAAAAATCATAGGTATAGATGGTATCACCAGCTTGCCGTTTTCCCTCAATAATGAGAGACGTATATTTCCCTGTATTTTGTATATACGCTTGAAACTCAATGCCACACTGAAACCCTAACTTCTTTAATTCTTTTGTTAAAAGGCTCATGTAATCAAATCCTCCATGGCTAGATGTTGTTGTTCAATTAATTTCTCATGTTTTTCTGTCAGTTTGGCTTCCTGAATCATGGTGGAGATAATGGTTGTACCGTTGAGAACATCTAAAATGCTTGCGATTTTTAATGTAGGGGCGACTTGATGATGTAACCAGTTCAATGTTCGTTCAAAAGAATAAGGCTCTGGCTGTGTGGTTAGGCGTAATGCTCCACGATTTTTACCGATAAACCATTCCCAACGTTCATTAGTTTTCCAATCACTCCGACGTTTAGTGTCGTCTTTATCTGCAAAGCGGATATAGCGATTGATAATTTCAAAGGCTGTTTTTTCCGCCTGTTGATGTGCCAATAAATCTTTCATGGCTTGGGTGGCTCGGTCATTTTTTAACCGAATTTCAAACCGATTCTTTACTTCTGCGTCTTCTAAGGGAACATCATTTTTCACGTATTGCTCATAATCTTTCTCATATATACAGAAATAGACTTCACTTTTTAATGAGCCAATATAAAGTGTGTTTCCCATGTATGGTTTTTCATCACGGTGAACCAATTCACCACTGCGATAATTTTTAAAGCTTCGAAAGACGGAAATGCATTCTTCCTGTTTACATTTCTTTGCCAAATCTGGAATATTCAAAATCCCTGTTTTATCGTTGATAGCTAAATCCAAGCGTTTGAAAATACCTTTATGTTCCATGCAATCTTGAAAGAAATCATACCAGCTCCGATGTTGAGCCAATAGAAAGTTTTCAAATTGCCGACAGCCTTTTCCTTTCAGTTCTAATAAAACACCTTTACTTACATCATGAGAGACTAGGACAACAATATCACCGAAACGATAGTGTTCGGGATAAGAATAATAGCCAAAGTCTTCGTGTAGCATATAATCCATATTCAAACGTAAAACCTCACCGATAATTTGAGCCACATCATTGGTAGGGAATCGAATCCGTACATAGTCGAATAACATCTCCAATGGGTTATCGGGATTGAAGCGTTCCAAAGCGTTCAGTAAATCTTCTTTCACCTGTTGAGTAGGGACTGCCTTGCCTGTTTCAATATCCGATAGGTAAGGTCTGGTAATATGAGAAGCAACCGCCAGTTTATTTTGAGAAACGCCATAAGCCAGTCGCTTTTCTTTCAATTCCTTAATCCAAATTTTTTCGTTTTCCATTCGCAAACCTCCAATCTAAAAAAGATGTAAACTATGACCCTTGAGTTTACACCTTTCATATTTTCCGCAATCCTTTGTACCATCAACATTGGTTGATGAGAATTGCCTGTTTTCAGTTGTATTTGTGCCCCCCTGTTAGATAGAGGGGGCTAAAGGATTGGCGTGGCTAACGCCACACCAGTCAAAGCAAGTCTGAACCTGTACCTTTCACTTCGTGCGGTACAGGCTCAGATTGCTTTTTTTGAATGACTTTTCCTATTTCTCCTAAGAAATCGTACCTTTTTGGTACAAGGGGTGTATAAAACTCACTAATCACACTTTTTCCTGTATCCACGTAACCTCTTCCCTTGATGGGTTTTAAGAAAAATTGTTTTTGTGTATCGCTTCCGAACATCATACCAAAGCCCATTTCAGACATACGACCCAAAGCCACACGGAAGTTAAAGTTGTCCCGAATCCCATCACTAAAATATTTTGCGTCTGGACGTTGACAGGCAAGAATTAAAAAGAAGCCTGCTTGTCGTCCTAACATTACAATTTGTTTGAGTTTATGAATAACGGTGGTACTTTCACGACCTAGCATATCCATCATTGCCACATATTCATCAAAAATAAGAAAATTGGCAGACAAACCAAGATAAGCATAATTTTCTCCTGTTTTATAGTTAGGGTGTTGTTTCATGGTTTCACTGCGATCAATCATATCTTCGTAAAATTGATTGATACATGCCAACATATCTTCTTTACGGTAATAGACATTATTCATGACCGCCCCTAAGTCTGCCAAATCAGCATTTTTAGGGTCAAGAATATAAAGCTTTGCATTTGTATGCAGGAGAGATTCAATCAATGTGAGAATAAAATAGGATTTTCCACTACCAGTGCCCCCAGCAATTAACATGTGAGGGAGAGAATCGAACTCCCAATAGACCGATTCCATCAATTTGACACGTCCATCTTGAGCTACCACGTCTTCAATGCCAATTCGATTGCCAATAGTATCATAAAGTAGGACATACTCTACATAAGAATCTTTCAACGTTTTTTCCACTAATTCACAATACAATCCTGTTTCTAGTTTGTTTTCTAGGTGCAAAAGCTGATCTTGATATTTCCCTAAGGTGATTTCTACATGAATATGGATTAGTCCATCTTTCATTCGATAATATATTTTAGGAAAATGGCGGATTCGTTGTTTGGTTTTCTTGCTGGGTAAATCTTTAAAGAATCCCTCTGATTGAGTTTCTTCGGCTTCATACCAATGATTTTCTAAAATCATACGAGCTAACTTTTGACGGTGCTCTAACTGTTTTATAGAATCTATACGATAGTGATAATAAAGCCAGCTGATAAGTCCGCATACAAAAAGAGCAGTGAGAATACTGCTCCAAAAGTATGGCGTATGAAGTTGATAGAAAAATGTATCTAACTGAACTGCTTGCCAGTTCACCGATTGTAACGCTCTCCAATGAAAAGGGAGTAGGACGACTAGAAAAACTACCAGCAATGAAATTAGTACAAAATGATAGACCAAGTGCTTATCGTTGGCTTTGATTCGCTCTCCTCTGTCATGAAGCAATGGCATAAAAATCCTCCTTTCCACCTATCAAAATAATTGTGTATTGTAGATACGAGCCTGTTTATCAAAAGTTGGTTGAGAAATGGCTTCATATTTCTGATAAGCGATTCGCTTTTCAAAGCGTAAATTTTTTTCTTTCGGATAATAATGACGTCGATAGAGAGTGTGTCCTAACAGTTTTTTCGCTTCTTTTGTCAACGGATAGAGATAGCGAAACATGCGTCCATTGATTTTCTCAATCCCTTTGTATTCGCAAAATGCCTGGGAAAGCCAATGCTTTTTCTCTACCTGTTCAAAGCGAGCATTTTCCTCTAATAAAAGGCGAGCACTTCGAGGGTGTATCTTTTCCCATGACTGCTTATCACGATAGACACTTGTCTTGAAATACCCGCAGTAAAAGAAGTTGGACGCTTGATAGACATAGCCACATTTTCCCTCAATTCCATCTGCCAGTGTATATAAAAAATGACAGTCCGTATGTTCTTTCAACCACTTAATTAGAGCTGAAAGAGCTTGACTGCCAAAATAATTGGTTTGATTCATTTCTGGAAGAAAACACATCTTTCCAATTTCTAAATAATCTGTGGTTTGAAGGGAACTGTCGGGAAAGAGTTTGCGTATGGTTTGTAGGGGTTGCGTACCCCAGCCTAATTCCACAACGCCTAATAATTTTTCTTCTGAAAAAATCCCTAGAAAGTATTTACACAATCTAGGGAGTATCTTTGAATAATGGTATTGCCGAATAAAAGAAATGGCTTCATCTTTCGGAATTTCTTTCAAAATCAATGGTGTGTTTGTCATAAGCAACACCTATTTTTCACTTTCGGACGCTTCTTTTTTATATTTCTGATGAGGTTTTGTCTGTCCTTTTAATACAAGATCGTCTGCTTTCACGTACCAATCAACGTCTGCCCCTCGAAAAGTAGCCGTCGCTACGGTATCTGCCACAGGATTGATTAATTCCACTTCTGCGTTGTAGTCAAATTCTTTCAAAGGAACAGAAGCGGGGATACTGACTTGTATCATGCGTCCTTGTCCTTTTGATTTTAAGTCATAGGTACGTTCTTTAATTTCTTCGGAAACCGTACCATCTTCATTCTGGATACGAACCTCACGACGCAAGGCGGAAAATTTCAATGTGCCAAATGTCTGGTCTTTTTCAATCACAATACCTTCTGCTAATCTCATATTTTTTCACCTTTCCTTTCTTATGCTTTTACCATATCGTCTGCGTGCATAATGTAATTGGTAAATCCTCGATTGCCAATTTTATAACCTTCTGCGGTAATATGTGGGTTGATGAGTTTGACTTTTTCGTCGGATTCAAAATGTTTCTCGCCAGCTTCGGAGGGAAGAATGACAACAATATCATCTGCTCGTTGAATCGTTGAGTATAAATTGTAACTACGAGAGAGAATGGTTGGTCTGCCATTTATTCGACGTTGTTCAATGTTCCCTTCACCAGCATATTCTAATTGTCCAAATGTTTTTTCCATATTGGGAATGACATATTTAAGTTCCATATTTTTACCTATCCTTTCTGTTTTTATGTTTGAATGAATCTTATTTGTGTGATGGTTTTAAAGGGGGGAGAGCGACCTTTTGATTCTTGATTTTTTATTTTCATAAGTTCACTTCCTTTCAAAATTGGGTAAAAAAATAGACGCTCCGTACTGAGCGTCCGATTCCTACTATATTTAAAACAACGACTACCTAGGTATTTTAAATATTATAATCAAATTCTATTTTATCTAATAATTGAGTGGGATAAAGCAAGTCTCCTTTACTCGTAAAATAACCCACCTCTGAGAAAAGAAATAAATTATTTTTTGCTCTTGAACAAATTACGTATAGTAGTTTTCTCGCTGAACTAAT
Organism: Streptococcus alactolyticus; assembly: GCF_042649785.1. Lineage (NCBI taxonomy): Bacteria > Bacillati > Bacillota > Bacilli > Lactobacillales > Streptococcaceae > Streptococcus > Streptococcus alactolyticus. The sequence continues at coordinate 54,701 of NZ_JBHRZX010000014.1, forward strand.
TCCTTTATCAGAAACATTAAAAATTTCATTCCAATGAGGAATTTTCCCGTTTAGAAGATTAATAGCGATAACAGTATCATACTCATTTCCTTTAACTTTATGTGCTGTAGTAAGTGTGATACCATCTCGAGATTTAAACATCTTCTTAAAACTAGATACACTACTAGATAATGAATTATTTTTTATCCGATCTTCTACTTCGTTAATAAAAAATAGATAGTGCTTAAAAATAGACGGGTAATTTTTCTCGTCAATATTAAGATTAACAAATATATGTTTGGTAACAAATTTGTATAAATCAACACCGTTGTCGTCTCCACTATACATTCTTTTCACACTGTTTATTAGCTGTAATAAATCTAAGTCAATAAAATAATCTTTAACTTCTATTCCAAATTCATTTTTTAATATAATTAAAATATCGTTTGCAATTAGCTTTCTTCTTCGAACCTTTTCACCTGATTCAGTAAAGTACAAAATTGCTAACTTGAAAAATAAACTATGATTATTTACCTTAATTGGTGATATATTTATAGCATCAAAATTGCAATACGGTAATTCTTTCTTTAAATACTCACCCAGTGAAAACAGAGGATAGTGTTGAGGAGCAAGTACACAAATATCTTTTTCATGAATGCCGCTTTCAATCTTTTCCTTTATTATATTTTTTATTATGTTGGGTAAATCCTCCTTAGTAACTTTGCAATCATAACTTATAAAACCACGGTCGTTTTTATTATTCCCTCTGCTTTCAATCTCGTAAGGACAACTCTGAAAATTAGAGTAGAAGTCTACTAATCTCTGATTAGACCTGTAACAGCCATGTAGCGTCTTTGATTGAAAAGTGTGACTAGTTAGCATTTCTAGTTCTTCAACTGATTTAGCTATACCATCTAATGATCCATAAATTGCTTGGTCAATATCTCCAACAAACATTGACTGAATTTGAGGGTTGTTTTGAAGTAATTTAGCTATTACATTGTATTGTAATTCTCTAGTATCTTGAAATTCATCCACATAAATCGCCCTTATATTACTAGCAATATTACGTGCAACGTTACTGTTTACAGTTAAAATTTTATACGCTACTAGTAAAATCATATCAAAATCAATTTCTTTATTTTTTTCCAACATAGTGTGATACATTTCAGAAACTTGAGTATACTGAACTTCATTAATTTTAAAATCATGAGAAAGTGACAAATCAATTTTGTTCAGTTCATACGTTTTGAGATTTAAATTCAGCATATTATTAATTTGGCTGACGTAAGCTCTTTGAGTATAATCATCAATAATTGTAAATCCTTTTGATACTCTTGAGAGATTCATTTTAAAAGGATAAATAATAAATTCAAGACAAAACTGATGTATTGTCCCCACCCAAATATTAATATCATCATCTATACTAAGTAAACTTAGGCGTTCCTTAATTTCTTCAGCAGCTCTATTAGTGTATGTGATAGCAATTATTCTTTTTAGTGATCCATCGTGTTTAATTGCTTGGTAAGCAATTTTCCTTGTAAGTACCCTTGTTTTCCCACTCCCAGGACATGCATTTACATAAAGGTTATCTTCACTTTCCACAACATCTTTTTGTTCTAAATTTAAATCATTTACGATTTTTTCGAAGATATTTGTCATTTTGAAACCTCAGCATAAAGTATTTTTGTGTAATTTTCTATCTGATTGATTAGATACACAACATCCTCATCTTTACCAAAGTACTCTAATAAAGAAATTATTGCTATATTCAAATCAGCTGTATCACTTGTTTTTAAACTAGCTGATAAAGCTGACAATTCTGTAGTTTCCTCGTACAAGTCGATTGTATGGAGTAGAATTTTTTTATAAATTGAGAGATCTACTATTTCCTGACATGCAAAAGCAATAGCATTAAGAATATACTTAGGAATTTTGATTAAAAAGTCAATTTTTTCACCTAACTCAATTGCAAACCACCCCTTACCAACATGATTGGCTAGTTTTAACATCGCTAAATTTCTTTCTAAATATTGTTCACTTTGTATTTCTTCTTTATAAGCAGTTATTGTTTTTTTATCTTTGAATGCGTCATCTATAATTGGACTGACATAAGTTAGAATATTTTCTTTATTCACATCTAAAAACTCAATTTCAAATGTTGTATTAGCATAAAAACAATTAACCCAATTGTTTTCATTAAAAAGGGAGGATAATTTTTCTTTTCTTGCTTGACCTTTCTCTTGTGCAGTGCTTTTATACAATCGATGTTCTGATGGGATTGCCTGTTCATCTAAATCAGTTACAATAGCACACTTTCTCTGTATTCTATCATCGTCAAACAAGCTAGCGATATATTCAAACGAAGTACTACCAACATTAATCAAACCTATTCCAAGTTCGTCTAAGTTTATACCAAATAATTTTTTTACTATTTGAGGAATAAGTATTTCTTCAGCATCTCCTTCAACTAAGATAACACCTTTAGAAAAAAGCAATCCATTTCTTTTAACATCTAAATATCTCTCTACTGCGTTTATTAGATTTAGATTGTTCTTTTTTAACTTTTCTTTAGCAAATGAGTTCAGATTATTTGCTGGATTCATAACGATAGATTTGCCATTAAACGATTTTAATACATTCATCCGAGATATTTCAGACACTTCAGCTAAATGTACAGAATGTGTGGTCATGAGAATCTGAGTATAGTTTTTTTGAAGATTTAATCCTTCGAACAGAGTTTTTTGAATATGATGATGAATATGAGCTTCTGGTTCTTCAATCAACATAATATTAAGTAGTTCTCTTGAACGACACGCTTCAAATTCGACTATTTTCAAAGCTAAATAAATCATATTTAGATGTCCTAACCCTAGTAAGTCTAAGTCGATATTTTGTTCTGGCTTCATTGAAAGAAATTTTGCTAAAGAACCCATATCATCTGACATAGTTGAGGAAAGAAGAAGATTAGGAGAATACACTGAACCAATTATGCTATTTAGTTGCCGATTAATATTTTCGCCAATTTTCCTAATTTCAGGAACACTGGTAATAGTCTCATTTAATTGCTGTATAATTGTTTTTAATGACTCAACATTATCTGATGATATTTTTGATTCAATTGTTTCCATGATTCTTTTGACAGGGTTTCGATTGTTTTTCATTTCTCTAAGAACATCTCGAAGAGCGTCAACATAAACAACCGAAATATGCTTGAAAATATCTGACATGTCAATTCTTGAGCCCAAAAGAGCTTCATCGTCTTCTTCAGGATTACTAGCTATATTGTCATTGAGTCTTCCTACCAATTTATCATAATTTTCATTGATACAGAAATTTAGATTTGATTTAGATGTGTAGTAAAATTCATAGTCGGATAGACGAATAGAATTTCTAAATTCGTTAAATTGATGAGAGTCTAATTCAGTGGAAATATCAAATAATTGCTTTCTAATAGCTTTGTTAGGTCTAATAAATAGAGAAATACTACCTACACCTTTATCTGCATTTGAAATCAATTCTTCTAAGATTGTTTGACTTTCAGAATTTAAAGAAATGGAAGCACAAATCTCATTGTCAAATTCTTCTTCGCTGATTCCTTCAAATGTCGCAGAGATAATAATCCAATGCCCTTGCCACCCATTTTGAATTCCATGAAAAAAATCTGATTCTTTCAGTGTTTTACTACTATAGTAATAACTATCATCTAATAAGATTCTCAATGCAGTAAGAGCATTGGTTTTCCCTGAATCATTCTCACCTATAATAGTATTTGTCTCATTATCGAATCGAAAGATTTCGGATTCATAATTTCTAAAATTTCGAATTTGAAGAGTAGATATAAACATAAGCAGATCTCCTAACTATTTAATTAATATGATTATATAGTAAGTTTATCATAAATTATGTTAGTAAAAGTTCTCATTATAAGGGAGCGTCAATAATTTTGTGTAAATGATTCTTCCCTACTGCAGATTGTTTCTAATTCTCAATCAGTTGGCTTAGCATTTGTTCAAGTTCGCCTTCGGCCTGTTGAAAGCCTTTATGACTGCGACCTAGGAATTTTTGGTTGTAAGTATCAAAAGACGAGACTAAGAAACGTTCCATCGACTCTTCGTTTTGGAACTGTTCCTTGCGGTGGCTGTATTTCTTGATTTGCTTATTAAAGGATTCAATCAAGTTCGTAGAATAAATACTCTTGCGTATGGCCAAGGGGAAATCATAGAAAGTGAGCAAGTGATCGTTCGAAAGAATCGATTCAACCACTTTTGGATAGCTGGTTTTCCTTTTTTCCGCAAAAGCACCACGTGCTTCCAACGCCACCTCTTTAGATGAGGCTTGATACACCATTTTAAAATCATCACAGACTTCCTTACGATCATCGACACGCACTTTGTGACTGATATTACGGGAAACGTGTACACAACAATGTTGAAAACGAGCTTTGGGATAGAACCGACTAATCGCTCCTACCATCCCCTTTAAGCCATCCGTGATGAACAGGAGGACATTTTTCAAACCGCGCTCTTGAAGGTCCAATAAAATTTCCTCCCAAATCGTGATGGATTCAGTCGGTGCAATCGCATAGCTCAATACTTCCTTTGATCCGTCCGGGCGAATGCCAACTGCGATATGAATAGCTTCCTTGGCGACGGTTTTCCGCTTTAACGGAATATACGTTGCGTCCATATAAATAGCAGCATAACGGTCATGAAGCTCCCGCCCTTTAAACGCCGTTACCTCTTCTGTAAATGATTTTGTTATATTGGACATGGTTTGGGGCGTGTAGTAATGCCCATACATTTTCTCAATCAAGTCTGCGATTTCCGACATGGTAATACCTTTTCGGAAGAGGTGAATGACGGTCTCCTCTAACGTGTCATTCGTCCGTCTATAAGCAGGAACAGTCTGTTGCTTGAACTCACCATTGCGGTCGCGCGGAATCTGGAGATGAAGTTCCCCATACTCGGTCTTGACCGTACGGTCATAGGAGCCGTTACGAGAATTACCCGTGTTAAAACCAATGCGATCATACTTTTCGTAATCTAGGAAAGCCGTTAACTCCGTTTTGAGAAGCGTATTGACTGCTTTCTCCAAATGGACACGGAATAATTCATTCAAATCGCCTTTGTTCGCTAGAGTCTTTAGAATTTCTGTAGTAAAATCGTTCATAGGGAAGTCCTCTCTTCTGTGAATGTGTTGTGGTAACTCTATTCTACAGAAGGGACTTCCTTTTTTCTATTTACACAAAATATTTTACACTCTCCATTATAACAATTGGGTTAAAAAGAAAATAGATAGTATTCTACCTCATATTTATTTGAAAGTAATATATAAAAGACGTTCAAATTCGAACGCCTCTCGTTAACCAAATATTGGATTCAGAATCTAGTTTTCATATATAAACAGAGTATGATTAGGTGCAAAAATTGCACTTTTATTGCACTTTTATTTTTATTTATAGTGTTTTACTGTTCTGTATATTGTTTTAACTCCCTTGATAGTATCGCATTCTGTTTTATACACTTTACGTTGAAAACAGAGTGGGAGTAATAAACAGAGGATTAAAAAGCTATTAGCCTGCAAGTTGCAGTAGAAGCTGGCAATATTCCGAGTACTACTCATAAAATCATTAAACCTTGCTGATGTTCAGAAATGAAATCTGAATGTCGGCAAGGTTTTTTTGTTATTAAAGCGATTCCTCCCCAAAAATCATTAAAAAGATGCAAAAATCTATTGCTAATATGCAAGCGTTTGCTTTATAATCTAAGTATGATGCTTTAGGAAGAAAACGCTTTAATGACAACGAAAACCAGACGAAAACCATTTTTCAGAGAAGCCATGACGATTGCATTGCCCGTTGCTTTGCAAGCTATGTTGCAATCGTCTTTTTCCATGATTGACCAGCTGATGGTGGGGCAATTGGGCAAGACGGCCATTGCTTCGGTGGAAATTGGCGGAAAACCACAGTTTATTTTCACTTTTGTGAGTGGGGCAATTGCAACCGTGACGGGGATCATGGTGTCCCAATACATAGGCCGACAGGAGCAGAAGAAGATCAACACCAGCATGTCCTCCAATCTCCTTGTGATGTTGGCCTTGGCAGCCTTGACCGTTATGGCGTGTTTCTTCTTGCCAAGCACGGTGGCGGGGATTTTCACTACCGACCAAAAGGTGATTGCGACGGCGGCGGATTACATGCGAATTTTGGCCTTTATTTACCCACTGTCAGGGATGGCCTCCATCTTGGCCGTTCATATGCGCTGCTACAGTTACGCCCAATACCCGCTCTACATAAGTGCGGTGGGAGCCGTGGTCAATACGGTCTTGAATTACCTCTTGATTTTTGGTAATTTTGGTTTTCCTGTCATGGGGGTCAAGGGAGCAGCCATTGCCAGTCTGATTTCGCAGATGGTAAATCTACTCTTGATGATTTATTTTTATCGGAAATATTGCCAGTTTGCCTTTGATTTGGGTATGACCTCAAGCGAAGTCAAGCAGTACGCTGTCATGCTTTTCCCTATCGTTGCCAATGAATTGCTTTGGACCTTGGGGCAGAGTGTCAATACCTTCATCTATGGGCACATGGGAACAGGTGAGCTGGCTGGTATGTCCTCGACAGGTCCCATCCAAGGGCTCTTTATCGGAGCTCTTTCAGGGCTGTCGCAAGCAGCGGGCATTCTCATCGGTAGGCGCCTCGGCAAACGCGACTACGAAAGTGCCTACCACGATTCCAAACGCTTGTGCGTTTATGGTTTTATAGGATCTTTGGTGCTTTCGCTCGTGCTTATCCTCACCAGAAGCAGCTACATCAATCTCTACAATGTCGATGAGCAGGTCAGTCACGTCGGTTCACAATTGCTCCTAGCCTTTGCCATCCTTGCCCCTATCAAAGTCCAAAACATGATCTTAGGGGGCGGCATTATCCGAAGCGGCGGTCGAACCAAATACATCATGATTATCGACATGATGGGCACTTGGCTGATCGGCGTTCCCCTAGGGCTTTTCACAGGACTCGTCCTCAAACTCCCTATCGTTTGGGTCTATTTCATCCTCTCCCAAGAAGAGCTTTTCCGCTTTATCGTGTCCATCTTCATGTTTCGCAGCCGAAAATGGATGAATACCATTCGATAATATTAACGTAATATTATTTATGTAAACTATAAACCTTCCCAAGGGAAGGTTTTTTTCTGAAAACGGCTAGTCAAGAGCACTAAAAGCGTGTATAATGGAGCTATTACTGCGAAATAATGGAGAACACCTCCCCAATCTGAGGCGAAAAGCTTGGGGAAGCACGGAACCGTGACGGTTTTCTGCCGTTTTCCTGAAACTGGAGGGGTGTATGGATAGCAAAATACCAAACATAAGGTTTAAAGGGTTCACTGACGCTTGGGAACAGCGTAAGTTAACCGATATAACTTCTAGCTATTCCGGATTAACATATAGTCCAATCAAATAATGTAAAAGTTGGTGATGTTATTGTAGTTGTACGAAATGGAAGTAGATCTTTAATTGGGAAACACGCTATTGTTACCAAAGAAATGCCTCATACAGTAATCGGAGCATTTATGTTTGCTTTTCGAGGAGAAAATGGGGATTATATTAATGCATTATTGAGTACTAATAATTTTCAAAAAGAAGTTCATAAAAGTTTGGGAGCCACTATCAATCAAATTACAGGAAAAGATTTTTCTATGATGAATTTTCAAACTCCTAAACTTGAAGAACAGAATAAAATCGGTTCATTCTTCAAGCAGCTAGATAACACTATCGCTCGTCATCAGCGTAAGTGCGATGAATTGAAAGAGATGAAGAAAACACTTTTGAAAAATCTTTTCATCTAAAAAAGTGACAAAAAGGCAAAAACTTGAAGTTTTCACTTCAAGTTTTTTCGTTAGGAGTTTAGGTTGGACAAAGAGCGCATGATCAGGTCGATGTCCTGGCTTTCCAGTTCGTTGATGATGTGGAGGTAGGTTTTTTGCGTGGTAGTCATATTAGAATGCCCCAGCCTTCTGGAAACGCTGGCAATGGAAACACCCGCAAAGAGCAGCAGCGAAGCGTGGGTGTGGCGCAAGCCATGAACAGTGATGACAGGGATCCCAGCATTTCGGCAATGCCTCGCCAAGCGGTCATTTACCGTCGAGTTATAGACCTTTCCCTTGATAAAAATTGGCTGATTGTCAGGCAAATCCCGCAGCAATTCCGCAAACTGAATCACCGTTTGCCAGTCTATTGGAACCTTGCGAATGGACGATTGGTTTTTAGTGGGGAGAAAACCGCTATTGCCCTTGTAATCCCACGTTTTAGACACAAAAAGCGTCTGATGCGTCAAATCAAAATCCTTTGGCGTCAGCGCTAAAGCCTCCGAAAAGCGCAATCCAGTCTTTGCAATCAGCAAAATCAACCAGTCCATGTTGATCTGCGGAACCAAGTCAAGATCATCCAGCAATTTGTGCAGTTCGTATTGATTTAAAAACTTAGGCTTCTTGGCACGAGGCTGCTTGCCCTTGATAATAGCCTTGCGAGTCGGATCCCTTTGAATCAAACCCTCATCCACCGCGTCCAAAATCGCGCATTTCAAATGGTGGTGGAAGTCCATCGTCGTCTGACGCTCGTGCTCGCTGGCGTATTGATTTAACAGACGCTGATAAGACATCCGATTCAAATGCCTGATCTCAAGCTCAGGCACCAATTTCTCCAGCCACCGATAAGCCATATCGTATTTTTGCATAGTCACAGGCCGAATCGCCCCTTCCTTATAAACCGAAATCCATTGCTTGTAGTAATCACAAAACAACATCGCCTCAGAATGCTTCATCTCATCCATAAGTAACCCTCCTTTTTTGAAAACAAACAGAAAAGCAAACATTTACAACAATACTGTACCCCACCCCACCCCAAAAATGCACCACCAACCCCCAATTCACCCCCAAAAATCCTTACGCTGATGAAGAGTTATGGTGTTGTCTAACTGTTTGAAGAATGAGCCTATTTTCGTCTGTTCTGCTAGTGTCGGAACATTGATTGGAACTTGACCAATCTCATTCTTGTTAATTTTCTTTGGAAAGGCGATATGCAAAGTCCTCTTCCAAATCTGGTCTTGTACAAATGGTGAATAAATACTTGCCTGCAAGAAATAAGGATTTAACTCCTCAGATTTGAATAGTGCAAGACTAACGTAATAGGCGAGGTCTTCGTCTGTTTCAACGACATTCGCAGTTCCTATATCCCCGATTCGAGTCATCAAGACATCACCTCGTTGTGGTCTTATTTTGAATTCATCTTCAAAAGCCTCACGAGAAATGAACTTATTTGAAGTCAAAGTCTTGATATTCTCAACACTAAGAAACATCACACCATTATCTTGATACTTAGGAGTTTGGTGGGTTCCGTCATAAATATCGGAAACCTCGTTCAACTTACGCTGTTCCCAAGCGTTAGCTTTTTTTGGACAAAATTGAATCTATGATATAATAAATGGGAGTTATTATTATGATTTTAGATATTAATGTAAAAGAAATGGTCATTTTGGGTGTTCCATTTGAGGGTAGAAAAATTTTTACAAGTGTTTGGTACGCTCTAAGCACCAATATGATTGAAGGTTGGGAGCCGACTGCTAAAGATGTCGAACGTTTAAAAAGTGAAGCCATTGCTTTAGGAGCGGCATCCTGAGTCTAAACACTGCTAAACACTTTTAGCGGTGTTTTTCTTTGAGAAGTCTAAAAACTTCTTCAAAAATATGGTACAATGAGAAAAGGACATTTTTTAGGAGGGGAGTGCCGTATGGTTCCAGCGTACATTAGAATTCACGATGCGATTAAGAAACAGATTGACGATGGCTTTTGGGAGATTGGGCAGCGTTTGCCGAGTGAACGGGATTTGGCAGATGAGTACGAGGTGAGCCGTATGACGCTGCGTCAGGCTATTACGCTCTTGGTGGAAGAGGGCATTTTGGAGCGTCGTGTGGGGAGCGGGACTTATGTCGCCAGCCACCGCGTGCAAGAAAAAATGCGTGGAACGACTAGTTTTACCGAGATTGTCCGCTCACAAGGAAAAACGCCTTCATCTCGCTTGATTTCTTACCAACGAAAACCAGCCAATAACACCGAGCTTCAACGCTTGCAGCTGAAAGAAACGGATTATGTGATTCGCATGGAACGGGTGCGCTACGCTGACCATATGCCGCTTGTTTTTGAAGTGGCTGCCATTCCAGAAACGCTCATTCAATCCTTCAATAAAGAGGACATTACCGAGCATTTTTTCCAAACTTTGACCGACCACGGTTACGAGATTGGAAAGAGTCAGCAAACCATCTACGCCAAAAATGCCAGCGAAAAAGTGACAAATTACCTCAAAATTCCTAAAAATCACGCCGTCCTCGTCCTGACACAAGTTTCCTATTTCACCGACGGCAGACCATTTGAATATGTCCACAGCCAATATGTTGGTGACCGATTTGAATTTTATTTGGAAAATAAATGATCTGAAACACCTGATTTTTTAAGGTGTTTCTTTTTGTATTGAAAAATTTAACCAATTCTGACCATTTGCGTGCTTTCTGACTATTAAAACCGCGCGAAATATGATAAAATAAAGGCTATGGAAATTGAAAAAACCAATCGCATGAACGCTTTATTTGAATTTTATGCGGCTTTGTTGACCGATAAGCAGATGAATTATATCGAGTTGTATTACGCTGATGATTACAGCTTGGCAGAAATTGCTGAGGAGTTTGGTGTCAGCCGTCAGGCGGTTTATGACAACATCAAGCGAACTGAAAAAATCCTCGAAGCTTACGAGATGAAGCTCCATATGTATTCTGATTATATCGTTCGTAGTCAGATTTTTGATGAGATTTTAGAAAAATACCCTGACAATGCTTTCTTAGAAGAGAAAATCACGATTTTGAGTAGTATTGACAACCGTGATTAAACACCCGTCAGAGAAAATGATAGAAATGAAAGACAGATTCAAGTAGGAGAATGATATTATGGCTTTTGAGAGTTTAACCGAACGCCTGCAAGGCGTGTTTAAAAACATTCGTGGCAAACGCAAACTTTCTGAAAAAGACGTGCAGGAAGTCACCAAGGAAATTCGTCTGGCCTTGTTAGAGGCGGACGTTGCCCTTCCAGTTGTTAAAACCTTCATCAAACGTGTCAGAGAACGTGCTATCGGGCATGAAATCATTGATACCCTTGACCCAACTCAACAAATCGTCAAAATCGTCAATGAAGAATTGACAGAGATTTTAGGGTCTGAAACGGCTGAAATTGAGAAATCACCTAAGATTCCCACCATTATCATGATGGTCGGATTGCAAGGGGCTGGTAAAACAACCTTTGCTGGTAAATTAGCTAACAATCTCATCAAGGAAGAAAATGCACGTCCTTTGTTGATTGCGGCCGATATTTACCGTCCAGCAGCGATTGACCAATTGAAAACCCTTGGGCAACAAATCGATGTACCTGTCTTTGACATGGGAACGGACCACTCAGCTGTTGAGATTGTCAAAAACGGTTTAGCCCAAGCCAAAGAACACCGCAATGACTACGTTATCATTGATACGGCAGGTCGTCTGCAAATTGATGAAAAACTCATGAACGAATTGCGTGACGTTAAAGCCTTGGCACAACCAAATGAAATTCTCTTGGTTGTTGATAGCATGATTGGTCAAGAGGCTGCCAACGTCGCTGACGAGTTCAACAAACAATTGGATATCACAGGGGTTGTTTTAACCAAGATTGACGGGGATACACGTGGTGGTGCAGCGCTTTCTATTCGAGAAATCACAGGTAAACCAATTAAGTTCACTGGTACTGGTGAAAAAATCACTGATATCGAAACCTTCCACCCAGACCGTATGTCTAGCCGTATTCTCGGTATGGGTGACTTGTTGACGCTGATTGAAAAAGCCAGCCAAGAGTACGATGACAAGAAATCATTGGAACTCGCTGAAAAAATGCGTGAAAACACCTTTGATTTCAACGATTTCATCGAACAATTGGACCAAATGCAAAGCATGGGACCAATGGAAGATTTGATTAAGATGATTCCAGGTATGGCAAGCAATCCAGCCATGAAAAACTTCAAAGTGGACGAAAAAGAAATTGCTCGAAAACGTGCCATCGTGTCATCAATGACACCTGAAGAACGTGAAAACCCAGATTTGCTTAACCCAAGCCGTCGCCGCCGTATCGCAGCGGGTTCTGGTAACAGCTTTGTCGAAGTTAACAAATTCATCAAAGATTTCAACCAAGCCAAACAAATGATGCAAGGCGTTATGTCAGGTGACATGGACAAAGCCATGAAACAAATGGGCATCAACCCAAATAACCTCCCTAAAAATATGCCAAATGGCATGGATATGTCAGCTCTAGAAAGCATGATGGGCGGAAATGGTATGCCTGATTTATCAGCCCTAGGTGGCGGAGATATGGACTTACGCGAAATGATGGGCGGCGGCCTCAGAGGCCGAATCGGTGAATTCGCCATGAAACAATCCATGAAACGCATGGCAAACCGAATGAAAAAAGCCAAGAAAAAACGTAAGAAATAAAAAATATCTTGCAGATAAATCAATAGATCAATGAAAAAGGCTGAATGATTTGGCCTTTTTCATTATGAATTAAAGGTATTTCTTTTACCAAACACCCCAGAGAGCTAGTTTAAAACTTTACTTCTATTTATTTGATGTGTATAATATAAGTATAAATAGGAGGACAAGCAATATGCCAATGACCCCTAAGCAGATGATAAAATTGCTTAAAAAATGGGTTTTACGAAGTCAGCCAAAATGGAAGCCATAAGAAATTTCGAGATGATAAAGGACACCAAATCATTGTTCCATTACACAATAAAGACCTCGGAAAGGGCCTTGAAGACGCTATTTTAAAACAAGCAGGTTTGAAATAATCTACTTGCTGAATAGCAATGCTTATTTCACTACAACAATTACGAGGAGGTTTATTATGTTAGTTTATCCAGCTTTATTTACCCAAGATGGTGATTATATTCTTGTAACTTTTCCAGACGTTCCTGAAGCTATTACCCAAGGAAAAGATGTTCAAGAAGCTTTTGAAAAAGCTACAGAAGTTCTAGGATTTGCACTCGAAGATTATAAAGAGTATCCACAACCAACTTCGCCATCGGATTTAAAACAGCAATTTCCCGATAGCTATATCGCCTTAATTCAAATTGATATGGTTGTCTACATGAAAAAGTATCATGCCAACAAGATTCGTAAAAACGTGACTATTCCTGAATGGTTGAATGACTTGGCAGAGGAAAACGATGTTAATTTTTCTCAAGTCTTAACAGAAGCCTTGGAAAGAAAACTACAGCCTTAATAAACTATTGAAAGTCCGTGCGAGCGGGCTTTTTATTTACCCTATTATACAAATCAGCAACCTAAGAGGAAAATATGAATTGTGAAACCAGTCATTCAGGAAATTATATCATCTACACAGATGGTTCTTATAAAAAGTACAACAGCGGTAACGTTAAAGCTTCATGTGCCTATATTGTTTTAGATGACAATCACGAAGTCATTTTAAAGGGAAAGAGTGCCATTTCAGATACCAAAGAAAAGTTACTAAATTCCGTAGGCGTAGAACTTTTTTCGGTTATTATTGCCTTAAAAGCTCTACGGAAAATAATCAAAGATGCTGATAAAGTGAGTGTTACCATTATGACGGATTATCGAGAATTGGAGCGCCTTCATCATTTGTTAAATACTCACAGGAAATCGTCTTATAAAAAGAAAGAAAAACAGCAGATTTTTCAGTGGAATTGGTATTATTCAAATCTCTGTCAAGTGTTTAAATTGTACAAAGAATTGGGCAAAGAGTTAATTTTAGAGGTTAAATGGTGTCGTGGACACGCTGGAATTTTTTGGAACGAAAAAGCTGATAGTTTAGCAAAAGATGTGACTAAAAAGCGAGGCAAAGAAAAGAGAAGAACAAAAAATAAAATAATAGATATACACAAATAAATTTACGTTATCTATGGAAACAGATTTCTGAAGTATTTATATTTTTCTCTGAACATCTTTCTGAAAAACTGTAATTTTCTTGAAAGATAGGTAGACCTGTGATATACTTCTAGTTATCAGATATTTGGGAGTTTTTTAGCAAAAAATGAAACGTGAACACATTTTACAAAAAATCGACGAGCTGAAAACGCTCATGCCTTGGTACGTCTTGGATTATTATCAATCAAAATTAACCGTTCCTTACAGTTTTACGACCTTGTATGAATACCTCAAGGAATACAGACGCTTTTTTGAATGGCTTTTGGATTCTGGGATTTCAGATGCTGATAAAATGGCTGATATTGACTTATCAACCTTGGAACACCTCTCTAAAAAAGACATGGAATCCTTTATTTTGTACCTGCGTGAACGTCCGTCGCTCAATACTTATTCCAAAAAGCAAGGGGTTTCACAAACAACCATAAACCGTACGCTTTCAGCGCTTTCCAGCCTTTTCAAATACCTGACAGAAGAGGTCGAGGATGAAAATGGTGACCCCTACTTCTACCGCAACGTCATGAAAAAAGTCGCTACCAAAAAGAAAAAAGAAACCTTGGCAGCTCGGGCAGAAAACATCAAGGGCAAATTGTTTTTGGGCAATGAAACCATGGCTTTCATTGATTATATTGACAAAACTTATCAAAGTACGCTGTCGCATCGTGCCTTATCTTCTTTCCAAAAAAATAAAGAGCGCGATTTGGCCTTGATTGCCCTACTGCTTGCCTCCGGCGTTCGTTTGTCTGAGGCGGTCAATCTAGACGTCAAGGACTTAAACCTTAACATGATGATTATTGAAGTGACGCGAAAGGGTGGCAAACGTGATGCAGTCAATATCGCTGGTTTTGCTAAACCTTATTTGGAAGCTTACCTTGCCATTCGTACCCCACGTTATAAGGCTGAAAAGCAAGACCAAGCCCTCTTTCTCACCGAATACCGTGGGGTTCCAAATCGCATCGACGCATCCAGCGTGGAAAAATTGGTCGCCAAATACTCGCAAGCCTTCAAAGTCCGCGTCACACCGCATAAATTGCGACACACCTTGGCGACTCGCCTATACGACACCACAAAATCACAAGTCCTAGTTAGCCACCAACTCGGACACGCCAGCACTCAAGTCACCGACCTCTACACCCACATCGTCAACGACGAACAAAAAAATGCCTTGGATAAATTGTAAAAAAAGAAGTAGGATTAACCCCCTACTTTTTCTCTTACTCTTTTGGTAATGCAATAGTAACCTGAGTGCCTTTATCAACTTGGCTAGTGATGCTGATGGCTAGATTCAGACTATCTAAAATTTGTTTGGTCATGTAAAGCCCTAAACCAGTGGCTTTTTGATTCTCATGGCCATTAAAACCTGTGAAGCCTTCCTCAAATAAACGTGGCAAGTCCTCTTCTAGTATTCCAATACCATTATCTGATATGCTAATCCTACCATCTGTTATTTCAATTCTAATCTTGCCTTGTTCCTTAGAATACTTTATGGCATTGTCTAGGATTTGTGAAATGGCAAAGCTGAGCCATTTGCGGTCAGAAGCAAGCAGCCAATCACCTTCGACTTCGATAGATAATTGCTTCAGTAGGCAAGGAATGCGGTATTTTTTAACGTTTTCAATCGTGATATCGCGTACAGACAGGCGTTCAAATCGAAAATCATCCTTGTTCTGGCTGAATTTGAGGTAGGTTAGCAAGGTATCCAGATAGTTCTGCAAGCGAGTCAGTTATTGCTGAACTTCCTTGCCATCTAGCTGATTGGTTTGTGCCATCAAGGACAGGGCAGACAGTGGAACTTTCATTTGGTGCGACCACATCTTGACAAGGCTCTGCACATCTTCAGTCTTAGCCTGCTCTGCCAACAATTCTTGTGCACTTTGCTCGTACAAACGAATAATCACATCTTTATAGGCTAATTCTGACGGCAATTGTAAGGTATCTAATTCGTTTACATAAATAAATTGTTGTAACGTATTGATTTTATGTTTAAAACGTTGGTACTGCCATAAGGTGATAAAGCTGAGGATCGTCAGATTGAGCAGAAAACTGATCACAAAATAGACGATAGGCAAGTGGTAAAGAGCAAAAACAATTAGAAAGAGAGCACTCAGTAACGCATAGCTCCAGTACCAAACGGCATTTTCTTTAAAAAAAGTTCGAATCATTTTAAGAGATACCCCACTCCTCGGACTGTGTGAATGGCATTGAAACCTAGTGGTGTTATTTTTTTACGCAGGCGTGCCATGTTGACGCTGAGCGTGTTTTGATCGATAAAGCTGTCGTTTTCCCACAATTTTTCCAGCAATTCCTCCTTGGTCACCACTTGATTTTGGTGTTCAAATAAAATGGATAAAATTTTATTTTCTGTTGGCGAAAGGGAAATTTGTTCTGTGCCATTTGACAAAACCCCGTCACGCGAGAGGCTAAATGCCCCTAACTGGTAAGTGTCTGAGGTGAATTGGTAAGCTCGTCTTAAAAAGGCAGAAATTTTAGCATCTAAAATGGTCAATGAAAAGGGTTTTGACACAAAATCATCTCCACCCATATTGAGCGCCATGACCGTATCCATCTCATCATCGCTGGATGAAATGAAAATAATAGGCAAGGTCATCGTCTTGCGAATTTCTGTCGTCCAGTAAAAACCATTAAAATAAGGCAGGGTAATATCAATCAAAATCAAATCTGGCTGAATTTCCTCAACTTCTTGCTTAATGGCTCGAAAATTTTGCACACTAAAGACCTCATAAGTCTGGCTCAAGTGCTGTTTTAACAATTTAACGATGGTTTCGTCGTCCTCAATAATGTAAATCTTTCCTTGTTTCATAGTATTATTGTAACATAAGCTCTGATGAATCAAAATAAAAGATGGCCGCAAGGGCCACCTTATTTAACGATCAATGATTTTATAGTAAGTTTGGCTAGTGATTTTGTAAATCATGAAATAAACGAGGGTTAAGATGACAATGGTCGAACCACTCACGATGTAAATCGTGCTTGAGCTTGTCACACCGAAAATAAGCAACATTTGTTTTAACATAACCAAGGCCACCGCAAAATGTAGGGTTGCTAGTCCTAACGGCATGAAGAAAACCAGTAAAATTTGTGAATTGATGGCTTTTTTCACTTCTTGGCTGTTCATCCCAACTTCTTGCAAGATTTTATAAGATTTCTTGTCCTCAATACCTTCTGAACGTTGTTTGTAGTAAATAATCAAGGCTGCGCCCATTAGGAAACTGATACCCAGCAAGAAACCTGTGAACAAGAAGCCACCTGTGAAGGCATAAGCACTGTCGAGGTATTCCTGTTTGGTTTCTACCGTAGCTGAAATGCTATTTCCATTGGCATCTTCGTGAACGACTTCTGATTCACCGCCAAAGTGTGCCAAGGACTTGATTTCTTTTTGAGAAAGATCAGCATAGCTGATAAGTGATGTTTGATGGAAAACCTTATTTTTCGTGAAGATTGTTTCAATGTTATTAAGCACTTCTTGGTTGCTGACGACTAAGACAGCTGGGTTGTAGGTATTGGCTACTTCTGGGAAGTTAACCTCCTTGAGATTATGGACATTGTCAAAGGTTTGCCCAAATAAGTCCAGTTTTTCCAAATGGCTGTTGTCTTTTTGGGTAAAGAAAGCAGTTTGGTTTTCATTGAGGTGTGAGAGTTTGTTTCCCAAGGCTCTAAAGTCATCCTGTGTGACGATGTAAAGATAGCCAGCGCTGATAAGGTTAGGATTTTCGACATCCTCACGCGTCATGGCAATCTCTTTGGCATCTGAAACTGGGAAAAGCGTATAAACAGAACGGTAAGTGAGCCATTGGTCTGCAGGTTTGTGCAAGGGTTCCATGACCTCTTTTTCCATCAAGGTATCCATATCTGCTTGATTGTCAGCGTTAAGAGCTACCTTGGTGGTTTTTGGGAACATCATGTTCACTTGCGTTTGGGTATTCACATAAAGCGACGTTGTTGTAGCAATCGTAACAAATGCCATAACCGCTAGTAAAGTGATATTAGCCAGACCAACGGCATTTTGTTTCATACGGAAAATCATTTGTGCCGTTGTGACAAAGTGTTCAGGTTTGTAAAAATAAGCCTTATTTTGACGACGGCGTTTCAAATACCAAGTCATGAAACTGATATAAAAGAGATAGGTTCCTATGATAACCAGCACAACTGCCGCAAAGAAACGATACAATACAACCAAAGCAGCTACTTTAGTGGATGATAGGGACAAATAATAACCAATTCCCAAAGACAAAACACTCAAAATAGCCAGCAAGACATTACCGCGAGGTTCTTTTTCCCCTTGCTCTTGCTTTTTAAACAAGGCAAGCGGTGAGGTGCGACGAATGGTGTAAAGATTGACCCCTTCTAGCAGAACAAACATTCCGATAAAGAGAACAATTGCACTCACAAAGGCTTCAAGGGATAAGGTCAAGACCATCTGATGATAATGCAGGAGATTCACAAAAGCCAAATAGAACAATTGTGAAAAGATAGCAGACAAGACACTACCTAACACGATGACTCCCAGCAAAATCAAACCTAATTCAATGGTTGATAGCCAGCTGACCTGCCAACGATTCATCCCCAACATATTATACAGACCAAATTCCTTACTGCGTTGTTTGAGTAAAAATTGATAGCTGTAAATTTCCATCACGGCTGAAAAAATCGCCAAAACAATCAAAGCGAGACTGAGAATAGAGGCCCCATGACGCATTCCCCCACCAACAGGGCTAAACAAAATCAGCAAAGTTGAGCAGTTTAGGACAAATAAAATTGTACTGCTGAGCAGGAATGGTCCAAAAACATTAATGGACTTTTTAATATTAGACCAAGCGAGTTTTGCATAAAACATATTACTGACCTCCAAGTAAAGCGCTCATGGTAAGCGAAATATCTTTTGCAAATTCTTGATTGGTCTTGTGACCACGGTAAATTTGGTGGAAAATACGCCCATCTTTGATAAAGAGGAGTCTTTTCGCATGACTAGCCGCATTGGCAGAGTGAGTTACCATCAGCAAAGTCTGACCGTCTGCGTTAATCTCTTCAAACAGTTTTAAAATATCTTCTGAATTTTTGTAGTCAAGAGCGGCAGTCGGCTCATCTGCTAAAAGCAATTGTGACTTAGTGATAAGACTTCTAGCAATGGCAACACGTTGTTTTTGACCACCAGATAATTCAAACGAGCGTTTGTCTAGCAAGCTTTCAATGTGTAGTTTCTTTGCCAAAGGCTGCAAGCGTTGCTCCATCTCTTGATAAGGCAAGCGACCAAGTACCAAAGGTAAGAAAATGTTATCCTTGACCGAAAGGGTATCCAACAAGTTAAAATCTTGAAAGACAAAGCCAAGATTCTTCAAACGAAAAGCAGCCAACTGACTTTCCTTGATTTTGATAATGTCCTCTCCGTTTAACATGACAGAACCCTTAGTTGGTTTTTCCAAAGTCGCCAAAATGTTCAACAAGGTGGTTTTTCCTGAACCTGATTCTCCCATAATGGCGATAAATTCGTTTTTATCAACCTTAAAATCAACATCTTGTAAGGCACGCGTTTCCTCTTTTGAAAAGCGAGTGCGGAAAACTTTCTCTAAGTGATTAATCTCTAATAACATCTCTTTCTCCTTTATTTGGTATTTTAATACTATTTGCGTTTTATTTTTCTTCTGCCACTCCAATACCACACACCTAAGCTGATGACGCTTGCGGTGATCAGGTATAGAATGGTTATTAAACTATTGGTATCCATTAGGCTTATTTCTCCTAACATTCTTATTTGACTAAGCGGAAGGTCTGATATACTAGTAGGTTGCAGAACCTAGTATTGCCATACTCAACCAAATAAACAGCTGACTTCCTAATTGTAGGTGTCTTTTGATTGCTTGATTCATCTCATTGCTCCTCTCTTATTGACAAGTCTATTGTATCGAAAAAGGAGCCTTTCCTTCCTTACAGTTTCTCCTTTAAATCTTACAAAAATGTAAGAATAAAGTCATCAAAAACGCCCGAGACTAAATCTCAGACGTTTGTCGTTTTAGTTCAGTTCTTGTACCAACTGTTTCAAATAAGCATGACTAGCCACTTGCTCTTTAGGATTGGTGACATTTGCCAGATTAATCTCGTAAATGCTGGTAGCACGGCTATTAAGAAGTGGCAGAAGCTTTGCCCAATCTATCTTTCCTTGTCCCAGCGGCAGACTATCGTGGCGTTTTCCAAAAGAATCCACCAAATGGTAGTGAACGATGTTCTTTTTCAGGGTACTTAAAGACCTTTGTAGGGCCACATTATCCCGATTTAAGAAAATGAAGGCATGAGAAATATCGTAAGCCAACGGGTAGCCTTTTTGCAGCAAGACTTGGTCAAAATCAGGATGGCCAAAGGAAAAGAGATTTGAAATCCCATTTTCAAACATGATGCGATTTCCACCCAGTTGCCAAAGAGCATCTATTCGAGAAAAGAGGTAATCTTGAGCGTCTTTGAGGGTTTCAAAGGGATCTAGCAAGTCCTTTTCTCGCAAATCATAAGAGCCATGCACCAGTACTTTACAGTCAAATGCGTTAGCAAGTTCCAGCAAAGTCTTGGTGGTTTCATCAATAAACGAAACAAGTTCTGGCTTGTGGGCTGGATGAGCTACCAACTCCAAAAACTGCCCTTGGTATTTCATGGGTTGATGTAAAATAATATGCTTCACCCCGCTCATTTTGACAGTTTCAATGGCATCGCGCAACATTTTCAAACCTTGAGGAGTAAAATCGTGTTCTGACGTGTAAAACTCAAAGATTTCAGGTTGGTATGTTAGGCGACTCGCCACTTGAATAGGGTCACAACTGGCTTTCAAACCTAATCGAACAGGAAACATTGGCAACCTCCCTGAGATACTTTTAGACATCAAGATAAGCTTGCAAATCCGTCAAAGCACGCTCTGCAATTTTTTCGTAACGTTCTTTCTTATCGCGAATACGAGGACCGTCCAACTCTTTAATGATACCAAAGTTGACATTCATCGGTTGGAAATGCTTGCTTTCCGCATGAGTGATGTAATGTGGTAGCGCGCCAATAGCCGTGGTTTGTGGGAAAATCACAGGTTCTTCACCTTTGAAACGGCGAACAGCATTGATACCAGCTACCAAACCTGACGCTGCTGATTCAACGTAACCTTCTACCCCTGTCATTTGACCAGCAAAGAAGAGGTCTGGATTTTTACGTGTGGCAAAAGTTTCCGTCAAAAGATTTGGCGAATCCATGTAAGAATTGCGGTGCATCACACCATAACGAACAAAATCAGCGTTTTCAAGACCAGGAATCATACGAAAAACTCGCTTTTGTTCGCCCCATTTCAAATGCGTTTGGAAACCGACAATATTGTACAGGCTACCAGCAGCGTTATCTTGACGCAACTGCACAACTGCATAAGGCGTTTTAAATTCCCCATCTCGAGGTCCTTTGTAATCTTCTGGGTATTCTAAGCCAACTGGTTTCATCGGGCCATAAAGCATGGTTTTAATGCCGCGTTTCGCCATCACTTCAATTGGCATACACCCTTCAAAGTATTTTTCCTTTTCAAAACTGTTGAGTGGTGCTTCTTCTGCATTAACCAAAGCATCGTGAAAAGCCATGAACTCCTCTTTGGTCATAGGGCAGTTCAGATAAGCAGCCTCTCCTTTGTCGTAACGTGATTTGAGATAAACCTTATCCATATCAATCGAACCCTTATCGACAATCGGCGCCGCTGCATCGTAGAAATAAAAGCCATCCCCACCATTTAACGCATGAATACGTTCAGCAAGAGCGTCAGACGTCAACGGACCGCTGGCAATCACAGTAATCGCATCATCAGGAATTTCCGTGATTTCCTCACGAATAACCTCAATAAGCGGATGATTGCTGACCTCGTCAGTCACCATTTGCGAAAAGCCGTCACGGTCAACTGCCAAAGCACCACCTGCAGGTACACGCGTGCTTTCTGCGGCTTTCATGATAACAGAATCCAAACGACGCATTTCTTCCTTGAGTAGTCCTACCGCATTGGTCAAGCTATCACCGCGCAGCGAATTAGAACAAACCAACTCCGCAAATTGGTCGGTTTTATGTTGTGGGGTCGCTTTTTTCCCACGCATTTCATAGAGTTTGACAGGAATGCCACGCTTAGCAATTTGATAGGCAGCTTCAGATCCCGCCAAACCAGCTCCAATGACATTGATATAAGATGATTGAGACAATAGACTAATACCTCCAAAAATGACAGTTCTCACCGCCATTTTCCAAATGCGGGGAATGCCCCACACCTGAATCTTTCTAATTATGATATGTTTTATCATATCATAAATTACATAAAACACCAAAATAAACTATTATTTACGTAATTATAATTATGTAAATAATATAACACTAAAAAAGCTCGCAAACTCATTGCGAAGCTTTTTGGTTATTTGATGACTTCTTCTGTGTAATCGCATTCTTCATTGCTGCAGACCACTTGCTTGCCTCCCCCACGGATTTTCTTCTCAACCAGATAATCACCTGATTTTGGACACGTTCGTCCGACAGGTTTGTCCCAAGAGGTGAATTCGCAGTCGGGGTAGCGGTCACAACCATAGAAAATACGGTTACGTTTGGTTTTGCGTTCAATCACTTGACCTTCGCCACAAAGCGGACAAGTCACGCCGATTTCCTTGGTAATAGCTTTGGTATTATGACATTCTGGGAAGTTGCTACAAGCGTAGAATTTGCCGTAGCGACCGAGTTTGATAACCATAGGATGCCCGCAGAGTTCGCAGTCAAAACCAGCAGGTTCATCCTTGATTTGAATTTTTTCAATCTCGGTTTCAGCTTTTGCCAATTCTTTTTCAAACGGTTTGTAGAAGGCATCGATGACGGTCTGCCACTGCTGTTTACCTTCTTCGACCTCGTCAAGCTTACTTTCCATATCAGCCGTGAATTTGACATCCACGATATCAGGGAAGAATTCCACAATCAAGCCATTAACAATCTCACCCAATTCGGTTGGTTCAAAGCGTTTAGCAGCCAGACGGACATAATAACGTCTTTGGATGACATCAAGTGTTGGAGCGTAGGTTGACGGACGTCCCACACCGTTTTCTTCCAAGGTTTTAATCAAGGTTGCTTCCGAATAACGAGCTGGTGGTTGGGTAAAGTGTTGTTCTGGGTTGGTTGATACCTTTTTAACACTATCGCCCTCAGCCATGTCTGGCAACATTTTGTTTTTGTCAGAGTCGTTATACACGGCTAAATAACCGTCGAATTTCACTTGACTACCGTTGGCGGTGAAGCGCACACCATTTTGCTCCAAATGCACCTTCATGGTATCAAAGATTGCTGCTGTCATTTGACTGGCCACAAAACGATTCCAAATCAAGGTATACAGTTTTAGCTGGTCCTTATCCAAATGCTGTGCAATCGATTCAGGGGTTAAGGTCACATTTGACGGACGAATAGCTTCGTGGGCATCTTGAGCACCTGAAGCATTTTTCACACGATTGCCATGTTTCGAATAAGTCGCTCCAAAACGTTCTGTGATTAAGTTTGCGGCTTCGTTTTGAGCCACAGGGCTAATACGCGTTGAGTCCGTACGCATATAAGTAATCAAACCTTGTGTGCCGCTCTTACCAAGGCTAATTCCTTCGTACAATTGCTGTGCGACCATCATGGTCTTGCGAGTTCGGAAATTGATTTTGTTGGCAGCGTCTTGTTGAAGAGATGACGTGGTGTAAGGAAGTGGCGCATTGCGGCGACGTTCTTTCTTTTCAACTTTGGCTACTTCAAAGGTGTCACTCGTGATTAAAGCGAGCACTTTTTGCACATCTTCGTTGGTTTCGAGTTTTAGTTTTTTGCCATCAACACCGTAAAAAGAGGCTTGGAATTTCTTGTTTCCTTTTTGGAAGAAACCATCAATAGTCCAGTATTCTTCAGGTTTGAAAGCCTTGATTTCATTTTCACGGTCAATGATGAGTTTCAAAGCGACCGATTGCACGCGCCCCGCTGACAAGCCTTTTTTGACTTTCTTCCAAAGCAATGGCGAAATCGAGTACCCCACAATGCGGTCCAAAACGCGGCGAGCTTGTTGGGCATCAACCAGATTCATATCAATTTGTCGCGGTTCAACGAAGGCATTTTTGACCGCATCTTTGGTGATTTCGTTGAAAACCACACGGTTTTTGTCCGTTTCATCCAAATTTAAAATATGGGCCAAATGCCAAGAAATCGCTTCTCCTTCACGGTCTGGGTCACTTGCGAGATAGACTTTTTTAGCTTTTTTCGCTTCTTTTTTCAAGTCATTAATCAAAGGACCCTTCCCGCGAATATTGATGTATAGCGGTTCGTAATTATTGTCAAAATCAATGGACATGCTTGATTTTTTCAAATCACGGATATGACCAACTGAAGCGACAACCTTGTAGTTACGCCCCAAATATTTTTCAATGGTTTTGGCTTTTGCAGGAGATTCCACAATAACCAAATTCTTTTGTGGTTTTTTGCGTTTCGTTTTTGTTTTTGTTTTTTTGACAGTTTTAGATGCTTTTGAAACAGTCGTTGCCATAAAGCTCACTTCCTATTAGTAATAAACTTATATCATGATAACCCGCTTTTTTTAAACTGTCAATATAAAAGTTACGCATTTTGGAAACATTTTCAAAAAATCAGGGCAAAAAAATGTAAGAAAAAGGCTTGTCTTAATCACGATACTCCGACAAAATATCTTGCCCTGAAGTCACGCATTTAGCGCCTTCATTGATGAGTTTGTGGCAACCGTCTGATTGACCATCCAAGATATTTCCTGGTATGGCAAAGACATCCCGACCTTCTTCTAATGCCCTCTCACAAGTGATAAGACTTCCCGACCTCGCTTTGGCTTCAGCCACAAGCACACCTTGGGACAAACCTGCGATAATGCGATTTCGCTCAGGAAAATGGTACTTCAAAGGCTTCTCTCCTGGGGCATACTCACTTAAAACCAAATGATTTTTGCCTAAATAATCCTGTAATTGTTGATTTTCTTTAGGGTAATACACATCCAGCCCGCAACCGATAACAGCAATGGTCGCTCCGCCATTTTTCAAAACAGATACATGAGCACTGGTATCAATCCCACGCGCCAAACCGCTAACAATCACGAAACGATTGCCCAATTCTTTGATAATCTTTTGAACCGACTTGGTTCCCACAGCAGACGCATTTCTAGCGCCAACAACCGCTAATTTACGACGTTGAAGCAAGTCTAAATTGCCTTGATAAAAGAGCAAGACAGGAGGATTGTAACAATTTTTCAGCTCCAAGGGGTATTCCTTGTCTAAAATCGAAAGACTTGGGTAAGTGTTAAACTCCTGCCGCAAGGTTTTGCTATCTAGCGACTTGTAATTCTCAATAAACAAGACAGGATTGCGGCACTTTGAGACAACAGCCATATCCCTTAAGGACAGGGATTTCTTCTGCTTTTCGTGATACTCCAAAATCGCTAAGATATTCAGATTGGTTAAGCCTGCTTTTTTTAATTTAAACAATTCAAAATGATTCATGTGTCACCTCACTATCTTATTAGTTCGATAAAGAGGGCAAAAAATACCACCTTGCCTTAAAAAACAAGATGGTTAGTCATTTTAAGAGAGCATGGATTTGATAGGCTCAAAGCTTTTGCGATGAATAGGGGTGACACCGTATTGTTTTAGGCCTGCTAGGTGGTCTTTAGTACTATAGCCAACGTTTTTATCAAAGGCGTAACCTGGGTATTCTTTTGCGTATTCAGCCATCATACGATCACGCGTAACCTTTGCCACAATCGAAGCTGCTGCAATAGAAAGGGAATTGGCATCGCCCTTGATCAGGGATAGTTGGGGAATAGGTGTGTCTAACTGCATCGCATCAATAAGCAAGTAATCAGGCTTTGTTACCTCGCCTTTCATCTGCTCAATTGCTTGCAACATACCAAGTTTTGTCGCCTCGTAAATATTGACGCGGTCAATGGTGTCATTGTCCACGATGCCGATCCCCACTCCCAAAGCACGCGCAAGGACCTCTTCGTAAATCTCCTCGTGGTGTTTTTTGGGAATTTTTTTGGAATCGTTGAGGTGTCTGATTTTACAATCTTTAGGCAAAATCACGCAAGCAGTGACAACAGGTCCTGCTAAAGGGCCTCTGCCAACTTCATCAATGCCTGCGATAGCTTGATAACCTTTCTGGTACAACTCCTTTTCGTAGCGCAGCATT
Source organism: Streptococcus alactolyticus (assembly GCF_042649785.1). Lineage (NCBI taxonomy): Bacteria > Bacillati > Bacillota > Bacilli > Lactobacillales > Streptococcaceae > Streptococcus > Streptococcus alactolyticus. Next base: position 80,922 of record NZ_JBHRZX010000014.1, read on the forward strand.
GTTTCAAGACGAACGTCCTCGTCAATCTCTGCCTGAATAGCTTTTTTGCGCTGTACAATCGCTTTTTGCACACCGATGCGAATATCTGATGCGTACAAGTCCCAGCGGTCATCGTCTAGACAATCAATCTGAGCCAGCGCTTCCTTGATGTCCTTAATAGTCGCCATCTGTCACTTCTCCTACGACATCTAAGGTGTAACGCCCCAATTTGCCTTCGCGGACATCCTTCACAAACAGATTGTAAAAACGGTCATAATCATCACGAAATCCTAATTTTTGCGTCATGGCCATGATGATTTCAGGCGCTTCTTCTTCCAAATCAATGCCCTTGAAACGCTCAATCAAACGCTCAGAGTAATGTTCCTTAAAGTAATTCAAGCCAAAAATAGTCACTTCATCCATGGGCAAGAGCTGGTCTTTGATAGCACCCGTCAGAGCTAATTTTAAGCCAACAACTTCGTCTTCAAATTTTGGCCATAAAATACCTGGTGTATCAAGAATTTCCAAGTCTTTATTTGATTTGAGCCACTGTTGCCCTTTTGTAACCCCAGGTTTATTGCCTACAACGGCAATTTTTTTACCTGCCAAACGGTTCATGAGGGTTGATTTTCCTGCGTTTGGAATACCGATAATCATGGTGCGGAGCGTTTCTTTTTGAATACCGCGCTCACGCAATTTAGCCAATTTATCAGCCATCAAAGATTTGGCAGCATCGGTGACCAATTTGACAGTTGCTTGCTCCTTAGAATTCACGGCCAAGGTCTTAATGCCCTGACTTTCAAAATACTGACGCCATTCTTTGGTGCGGTTACTGTCAGCCAAATCGGCCTTATTTAAAATCATGAGTTTGGGTTTATCTCCGACAATTTTCGTCAACATAGGATTTTGACTTGAGAGAGGGAGGCGGGCATCTACTAAAATCGTGACAAAATCAACGTGTTTTAGATTTTCCTGAACTTGTCGGCGTGCCTTGGACATATGCCCAGGAAACCATTGAATCGTAGCCATGAGTTTATAAATCCTTTCGTAGCAAGGTTTTTCGTTTGAAAAACCTGCCTGTTTTTTATTAGGCACCAAACAGGCACCAAGATTTTGTATTCACCAAGTTAACCTATAACCAACAATCTTTTGTTTTCCTTCTCTTAAATAAGAAATATCAAATGACTTGTAATATTTTGATAAATCTTTCTTTAGCTTAGGAATTATATTTGCAGTTATATGCCTAGGTGTATAAGTTGATTTTAGACCAAGTTTGTCTCTAAAATCATCTAAAGAAAATTCAATTATTTTTGAATCAAGATTATATTTATCTACAACTTCGTATCGAGTAACTCCTTTTGAATTTGTTTTTGTTCTATAGTACATTTTCGTTTCCTTAAACTTGAAAAGAAAAATCAATCATAGAAATATAACCATTTTATATTATATCATGATTCTCTTTATTTTACCGCCCTCTGCTTCCATCTTAAAAACTCTTCAAAACCTTCCAAATTAATAAAGACTAAGTCTGTTTCAATGGGAAGTCCTTTCTCAGATAATTTCTGACAAAAATCTCTCCCTGCTTCATCATTATCAACAGCCAAGGTTAATAAGCCTGGGTGCGTCTGAAAGAAGGTAGTCGTCTCTTGTATCGCTTGAAGGTAATGCGTTAATCGACTTGGTTTGACAGTATCTAAAAACTCAAGTTTGCCTTGTTCCTCAGCTGCTAATCGTAAGGACTGATACGCAATCACAGAGAGTTTTATACCTTCCATAGAAACCAAACGCACATCTGATAACTGCTTCTGATGGAGTTGATAATAGCTCATCATATCAATCACCGATTCACAAAAGATAAGGCGTTTCGGTTTTCCTATGTCAAAACTCATTCCCACATATCCATGAGAGTCTTTCATGATTTTCTTTAGGTAACCTCGATTATGTCTCTGATCATTTTTGACAAGCCCTTGAAGACTTGCCCCCTCTAGTTGGCCAAGATGATTGTAACTCTTAAAGACAAGAACTGATTCCTGAAAGGTCTTTGTCTGGTAATGAGCCTGTGCTAATAGACCTTGTCTGCCAAAAGCATTGATAGTATCATCACTTAGACCACGAATGTCATTCAGGTATATCCGTGCTTGGTCAAATGGTTCTTCTCTTAGATAATAACGAAAGGGTTGGTAAGTCTCTTCGACGATCTTAGTTTGTTCAAAGTCTCCAGTTTCAAGGTAAGACAGGGCTTTTTTAAAAGACACTCCCGTCATTAACTGAACAAAATCAATCACATCTCCCTGTACGTCACGTGAAAACCATTTAAAGGTATTGGTGTCCGCAAAAATCCGAAAGGAATCGTGTTCTGGATGTTCATAGACTTGCCCTGATAGTCGTTTAAAAGAATAACCTAGACTTTCTGCTACGTCTAAAATCGCCTTTTGTTTCATTCTTTCAATTCTTGTCATCTCATCTCCTTATCAAAAAAAAGCAGAAGATGAACTCCTGCTAGTTGGTCTCACTTGTAGTAGTGCCTTGAATCTTTGGAATGCTTGAGTCAGATCCATCAGAAGACTCTTTCAAGTCCTCTAGCTTCCCATTCCAAATGGTTACCTGATTGACAAGGAGTTTATCTGACATTTTGGCATAAGATAGTTTAAGAGTTCTTGTTTCTATCTGTGTGCTTTTCTGAGCCTTATCACTGACATCTGACACGTAAACAACCTGATAAGACACTTCCGCAAAAGCTTCATTTTCTTCTGTATTGACATAGATATTGGCAGACTCAAAGCGATAATCCAACATATAGTCTTTATAGACTTGGTTGATGGAATCTTCTTGACGAGCTACTTCTTCCTTAAGGGCAGAATCTGTCATATAGGGTTTAATACGGTTGTTATTCTCGCCCAGCTTTTCCTTAGTATAGTATTGGGTGAGAAATTCCTTGACTAACTCATCAGAGAGGACACTTGCCTCCTCTTTTTCTTTCTCTTTGGTCAGTAATTTTTGAGCCTCAGATTGGATTTGTTTCTGCGTGTGATTGGTGACAGACTGAGAACCAATGGTGTAACCCATCATCACCATAAAGCTAGTCACAGCTATACCTCCTAAACCAATCAATAGCCGAGCCTTCATTTTATTTAACATCACTAGTGCTATCTCCTTTTTCCATAAGATAGCACCATGATAACAAGATGGACTTGGAAAAGTTATCACAATAAAGAAAAGGACTACCTAGCTTAGGTAATCCCATTACGTCATGCCATCCGACTTCTAACAACTTTTCTAAGAACCTGTATTCACAAAATTATAGAGCCCTTAAAAGACGACTAATGTGAGATATCTTGATAAAAGCAACCTCTGACAATACAGATTTTTCCACATCCTTAGCTAATCTTCGAGAGTGGTTCAACCAAGAAAAGGTTCGTTCAACAACCCAACGTTTGGGGATAATTTGCCAGCTGCCCTTTATTTTTTCAGAAATATCTACTGGGCAACCAAACTCCTCAATTATCATCTCCTCAAAACTTTTCCGATAGCCAGCATCGGCTGAAAAAGCCTTGATGGTTGGGAATTGTACCATCACTTTGCGAGCCACTAAAATGCCTGATTTTGTATCGTGCAAATTAGCTGCATGAACCACCACATCAAGAAGATTGGCCATGGTATCAACAACGATGTGCGCTTCCTCCCTTTGACTTTTTTACCACCATCAATCCCACGTTCCTCTGCAGCATCTACTGTTTTCACGCTTTGAGAATCAATGATAGCATAGGTCGGAGTGGCTGCTCTACTAGCATTTAGTCGCTTTTTTTAACCAGTTCTATCAAAATGGTGTCCTACAGGCCGCTCTCCTTGGCTCGACGAAAGAAACTCCAGACAGTTGGGTAAGGAGGAAAATCATGAGGGAGCATGCGCCATTGGCACCCTGTCTTAGTGATATACAAGGTTGCGTTTACGAGTTCTCGCTTAGACCATTTATAGGTGCGGTGTTTGGAGAAATAAGGTTCAAGTTTAGCCCATTCTTGGTCGGTTAAATCAGTATCATATGCTTTTCTTGTCATATCTTTAGTTTAACTTTTTTTGTGAATACAGGTTCTAAAGATGCAAATGGTAAAACTATATATACGGTAGCTGATCAAAAACAACCAGCAAGACTAGAATTCAAAACGAAGTTGCAGACAGATAATACCTACTATCTCCAAGCTCCGTATAGTCTAAGAAAATCTAAGGGCGTAATCGGAATTCAGCTCAATGATAGGTGGTATCGCTATACGCAATCTTATGACGAGACCCAGCTCTGGAACATTGCTAGTCGTCAAAAAGATGAGGACCTCAAACTCTCGTTTGATTTCTACGTTAACGAAGCCCATCAAGAAGCGGCTGATAAGAGTTTAGCAAAACTCGAGTATGTTCGCGCGGCTGATGATGATATCGCAAAAGTTCTTGAAGCAAGACGAAAACAAGGGTTGAATGTAACTAGCTGGGGTAATACTTTTATCAAAGCAAAGACTAATATTACTGATGACAGTACCGTCATGATTACTTCGATTCCATATAATCCTGGTTGGAAAGTTAAGGTTGATGGCAAAGAGGTAAGCACTAAAGAAGTGTGGGGAAGTTTACTTTCATTCCCGATAACCAAAGGAAAACATAAAGTAGAAATGACCTTTACTCCAGATGGTTTCTGGCTAGGTACTTTCATCTCACTAGGAACTGGTATTGCTGTCGTTCTTATCACCCTAAAGTTTAAAAAACAAGGTGATACAAACGCAACCAACTAATCGCACATGAGACTGGAAAAGAATCCAGTCTCATTTTTACTCCAACTAAGTATAGATAACCAGTCATAGAATGGTTCAAATTACTTACACTTTGAATCACAGTAATATCTTATGAGAACGGCTGAGTATTAGCGTTTTGATGCCAACTATGACTCCAAACCAATAACTAATCTAGCCAGCCGATTGTATAAAGCAATAAAAAATACAAACCAGACAGTTGTCTGATTTGTGTCAGAGTTTAATCCAACATTGGTTCTTGACTGCGCTCGACGATTTCGCCTGTCTCGGCATCAATGGTGTAGTCATAGTCCATATTGGTTGCTGGATCGTTGAAGTCAACTTCATAGTAAGTGATACCATTGTCCATATCCATTTGAACAAATAATTGTGCCACGTTTTTTTCTTCTAATCCTGCATCTGCTAGAGCTTTATTTTTAGCTTCATCTTGTGAAATGCCTCCTGAAGGAGAGGCAGCAGGTGCAGTAGTTGTTTGATTTTGTCCAGAATTTTCTTGGGCTTGTGTAGTGGTTGCTGCCGCTTGTGTGGTCACTTCGAAAAGGTCATTGTCACGCTCTAAGATACTTCCTGTTTCAGCATCAATCACGTAATCAAAATCTCCGTCCTTAGTGTAAAATTCAATGTCATAAGTCGCTTGCCAGTCATCAGTATCCTTTTCCACACGAACAAAGGTCGCATCTGCCATACGGACTCCAGCATTTTTGATAGCTATGGATTTGGCTTCGTCTTCTGAAAGTTTATAGCGACTTTGTTGGAAGGCGAAAACTCCTCCACAAATCAATAAAGCACCAGCAAGTCCTCCAATACCAAGACGGATAAGCCATTTTTTTGAAATTGTCATAAGAATTACCTCTTTTAGTTTTTTATTTTTCTTTATGCTACAAGTATATAAAAACCAAGATAAAAAATCTTGGTTTTTTTGGTGTGATTCTGTGGCAAATTTGTGGCAATTAGTGAGGCAAAGTTAGCGTAAAGCTAGTTTTCTCAACGTCAGAGTTTACTGCAATTGTCCCGCCATGCCTTGTTATCACATCTTTAGCAAGTGATAGGCCAATTCCAAACTGACCGACCAATAATGCTTAACGCTTAGTAAATACTCTTGTTATCTACACATATAGTATAACCTAACTACTTCCTAATGTCAATTAAAACATCATATAAAGATTTATCTAAAGATGTATTCTTCCAAAAAATTTATTTCGTTGTATAAGCAAAGCTAATTGTACTATCGACTCCTGATAATTTACGGAATGTATAGTTAGGATTACCATTAACATTGGTCTCTGAGATGAGGAAAGAACCATCTGGGTAAACTTTCTCGACAAAGGCGACATGACCGTATTCTGTTGGCGATCCATGACCTCCTCCCGCAAAGGAAATAATCGCTCCCGCTTTCGGTAGCTTACCTGTATCTCCACCAAGACGTGCTGCTGTTGCCACCCAATCTTGACCATTCCCCATGGTACTGATAATTGGGATTTTCTCACCGTTTCGGCCTTTGAGTTTCAAGCCCAATTGGTTGATACGAGCGGCAACTCCCCACGTACATTGCCCATAGGCATAGCCCATACCGTCACCTCCACCTGGAACGGAGTTGTCATAAAGGTCACCTCGAACCGCTTCCAGCGCTTTTGGATCACTCTGGGCGGTTCCACCATTTGGTTGGCTAAAGCCTTTCTCAATTTGGTAATACCACTCCATTGCTCTCATTTGACGTTCTAGGAGTTTGTCACCACTATTTCCCTCCCAATAAATGAGAAAGAGTTGGGCAAGACTGGCTGGGCTACCTGAATTTTTGAAAAAGTCTTTTAACCAGTTGGTATAGTAAGGATTGTCCCCATTGAGCATGAAATCCAGTTGTAAGCCTAAGTCATACCACTTCTGCTTTTTTCGTTTGGCATACTCTAATAATAAGGTATGTCTGCGTGATCCATCTGCTGTATCTGTCCACTGCCCTAAGCCTAAGCCACGTCTTAGAATATTGGGGTACCTGCCATTATAGATAGCTGGACCATTTAGAGACAACCATCCCTCGTCGTCCCAAGAACTATCCGTTGCCCCAACAGGAGGCGATAAGTAATCACCTTCAGCTCGTTTGGGATTGATAGAGGATTCTACTGACCAGTTTCCTAAAATAGCCGCAATGGCTTGATTGGTCGCTCCTTGGCTTTTCAAATACTCATAGATAGCTTTGGCTCTCGCAAATTCATCGCCTCCGAATTGTCCAATGGTAGGTAGAATGGTCGTTTGGAGTTGAATGACTTTAGGAAAGTAAAAGGCCGGATTGACGTAAACCAGTTTCTCTGAATCATCGTCAACCTTTTGATAAGTCACTTTTAGACCAGTACCATCCTTGGTTTGACCAATCACTTCTCCTGCTTGAACTTTTTGGCCATCGCTCACTCGACCACTATGACTATTAAATAGGGTCAGCTGAGCTTTATTCAGTCCCTTACCTGACGTGAGGATAATGTTCTCACCATCTAGGGAAACCTTACCATCCATGGGAGCCACAATCACTTGATTTTCTTTAGCTTCTAGAATGATATGATGATGAAGCGTTGGCTTGTCATCAATCACCTCATAGCCATAGCGGACTGTCATGGTAAGCGCATCGTCTTCAGTCTGATCTTGAAATGGATTATCCAATTCTTGGAGGACAAGGTAGGTGCCTTCCTCACTTAATTTCTTTAAGTCTTCTCTATCGTCATCAGAAAGCTTATAGGCAGGTTCTTTACTTAACTCAAGCATGGATTTTAAAGAATCCCCACCGTTTAAGTCCTGCCAAAGTTGACTCAAATAGGCTTGATAGGTTTTATCCTCTTCTTCCATAATTTCTTCTAAAGCATAATCTTGATACTTGAGATTCATAAAGCCCATGACGTCATCAATCTTAGTGTAGTAGGTAATGCCAGTGGTGTTGGTCCGGGTGTTTTCCGCATCTTCCCACGTCATGTGCGTATAGGCTTTTGTCAGTTCACTCTCATCCTGTTGAATGAGAGTGGTTCCTGAAATTCCTATAACAAAACTCATCATCAAAAGCAAGAAAAACAAAAGGCCTGACACGACCCAAGTCATAGGATTAAGGGCAATCGATGAAAAGAAGGTCAGGCTATTTTTAATCGCTTGAATAACCTTTGTTATTCCTGACACACTCTGTTTTCTAGCTTGTTTGAGAAAGGTCTGGTAACGTCTTCTTGATTTTAAGGGCTTCTGTCGGGTGAACCTTTTCCCCTTTTTAAAGTTCTGATACCGCTCCTTACTTTGAGCAGCTTTCGTCTTAGTAAACCGAAGACCAGTCTGCCCACTTTTGACAAGGAGTTTCCCTGACTGATAGGTAAATCTCCCATAGCGTCTTCCTTTAATCACAGACTCTTTTAGGGTTCTGATTCCCTCTAAGTCATCATCTTGAGCGACTACATCAAGTGATTCTGAAGCGACATAGCGTAACCCTCGTTTGACCTTGGTCGAGGGTTTCTTAAACTGATGTGCTTTTTTTAGTTGTTTCACGTCACGCTTAGCTGATTTGACCTCTTTTTCTGCCTGAAGGCGTTCAAGAGGTTTTTCTTTTTGAAACTGAAACCGTGACGTTTTTGATTCTGTTGGCTTTTTCTGATAGGTAAACTTAGAGGTAACAGCCTCCTCTTTTTCGGCCATCTTGACCTCTGCCAAGTGTTTTCTCGCTACTGCTAGGCGCTGTCTGGCTTGAGGAAGCCGATACTTCTTAATTTCCTTACTTTTTAGCCATCTGGGAGACACATAGGCAATCGCTTCCTTAAAGGTATCTGTTGCTAGATCCTTCTCCTCCTGATAGGTTTGCTTCAGAGCCTGACGTTGTTCCCTTGTTTCAGCTTTCTCAGCTCGGCGCATGATAAAGCGTCGTTTAGGAAGTGAGCGTTTTAACCCCTTCTTCTCCCTGCGATAATGGATACGACTAGCCTTTAAACTACTCTGAAAGGTTTTACGGGCAACCTTGACCTTCTGTTGCTCTCTTGTCATGATTCACCCCTCATCTTTTCTGGATCGGTACTCATGATGTTAAAGAGTTGGGTTTGAAGTGGGATTTTATTTCTAAAGGGAACAACCGTTGAGCCTGCCTTAATCAATCCAGCTCCCTTTTCTGGGTTAACCAAGTATTTCTCAAGCTCCTTAGATAAGCCCAAAAGATGAACCAACTCTTCTCGGTCACTCTTAGCTTGTTTTAGAAGTATCATGAACTCGCTATTAGCGATAATGCGTCTGCCATTAGCATCTAATAAAAGAGTTTCCACGTTCTGGGTAATGCCTGTTGGAATGGCCCCGTACTTACTAACACGGCTCCATAATTTGAAGAAGAAATCAGAAGCGTACTTATCCAACAAGAGAAGCTGCATTTCATCAAAGTAAATCCAGGTCTTCTTGCCAAGTTTTTGGTTTTTAACCACACGATTCCAAATCTGGTCAAAAATGACCATTAGGGCAATTTGCTTTAATTCATCCCCTAATTTTTTGACATTGTAAATGAGGAAATGGCTGTCAGTTTTAATGTTGGTTCGGTGTGAGAAAATATCAAGTGAGCCTTCCACATAAAGCTCCATATCAAGGGCTAAGTCTTTGGCTTCTTGTTCAGGTTGTTTAGAGAGGACAAAGACCCATTCCACGAGAGATGGTGTCTCAAAATGCTTGTAGGTCAACCGTGTCACACGGTCAATCAGCGATTTCTCTCGACCGTCCATTTTCCGGTCTAAGAGTTTCCCAATCCAAGACAATAGAAATTCCGATTTGACCTTAATAGGGTCTTCATCCATATTGTCATCGGATAAGTCTAAAACGTTTAAGAAAGTGGTAGAGTCAGGCGCAATATCAATGCTCTCCCCACCAAAGGCTTGACCAATGATACTGTACTCATTTTCGGGATCAACGATGATGATTTCGGTATCACTCTCTTCTTCTTTTAACTTGGTTGGGATGATTTCATGCTTAGTTGCCATTCCTTTACCAGCACCTGATGTCCCTAAAATAAGACCTGATGGGGTATTGAGTTTCCCACGGTCAATGGTGATGATATTACTTGAAATCTGATTTATCCCATAAAATTTCCCTCCCTTATCTTGTAGGTCAACAGAGGTCCAAGGGGAGTTCACGGCAATGTTTGAGGTCAAAAGAGACCGAGACATACCCTCAAGGTAGTTCTTGCCAAAAGGAAACAGGCTATTAAAGGCAGCTTCTTGCATATAGGTCAGATTATCAATCACAAGGTCATTAGAACCTGCCACTTGTTTGATAATGTCAAGCGAGTGCTTCAATTGGTCTTCGTTATCCGCAAAGACTCCAATCAGAAAAAGGGTGTCAAAGAGCTTGTCTCCTGTTTGGGTCATGGTTTTAATCAACTCATCGGCTTCATCAATATTACTTTCTAAGACTTGACTAACCTTTTCAAGATACACCCCAGAACGTGCCATCTTTTGTTGTTCCCCAATTTTTTGCGATTCCATCAAAGTCTTCTTGGTGCGGAGCTTGGTCATGGCTTCTGACTTGGCTGACCCTTTGGCATGAAGACTAATCATCACTTCCAAGTCCGACTGCATGAGTTCTCGTAAGAACTTATCTCCCAACTCCATCCCATAGTCACGAACATAGACAATCTGAAGCAGTCTATCATCCATTTCAATATGATTTTTGTGCTTAAAAGACAGACTGGTTGGGGCAATAAAATGCTTGGTCGTTTGTCCTGAACACACCAGGTCTTGATAAGTAAAGGGCAAATGATTTTCCCCTCGCAACATATCAGCCATGTGATTCACACGGCTTTCTCCACTGAGGAGGGTAAAGTTCGCATCAATTTCAGAAAAACCACTCTTGAAGTATTCCCCAATCTGAGACAGAGAGCGATAAGCGAGTTTCGGATTTTGGTCTGACTTCCCAAAAGAAATGAGCTTAACCGCTGAAAAGTTATTTTCTCCAGCTTCAAGGTTATTTTCCATGATACGATTGAGTTCTTCACGATAGGTATCGTAGCCATCCTCATGAAAAGGATACAAGACACCCTTTCTAAACTTATCCAAGTTGACCCTCTGGTTAAAAATAGTAAGTTGGAAATTGGTCTTGTCATCCAAACTGTTAATCAAATCTGAATAGGTTTCCATAATCGCTCCCTTATCTTCAAGTCCCACCGTTTGGTAATTGACATCTCCTAAAAGATAAGACTGGGAAAAATAATCTGGGGTGACTTGCATGAGACCATTAGGAAAAAGGCCTTGGTAAAGAAGCGTATTAACAGTTGTTGGTAGCACTTCTTCTTTTGGTTTACGTGTCTTCTTGTGCTTAGAAGAGGTCTTTGGTTTCATTGAGTGGTTTGTTTTTTTCACGTTGTATTCCTTTCTGTCCAGTTAGTGTACGGTCTGGTATGGTCATTTCATAATGCCATCTATAATTAAGATACGTTTCAAAAGGTAAGTCATTAGGTCGATAGACCCCAAATAACATGAGGGGAATGGTAAAGGTAAAGATAAGACCATAGACAAACCAATCCCCAAATTGCCAATAAAAGAGGTTTAATCCTAAAATCAGGATGGTAATGGCAATGGCTGGCAAGACAAAGATGACTTGTCGTGTGGTAAAGCCTAGCCAAGCCCTATGTTGGACTTTTGTGATGTCCTTAAAAACACGTGTATTCATAAGACTCCAATCTAAGATGAGTATCAAAAAAAGATTGGGAGGAACGTCCTTCCCAATCCTCCTTACATGCCTAGGATACTTCTGGCAGTCCGTTGACTGCCCACCAAGGCAATGATCAATAAAATAGCCTGAACTAAACCACCAAAGGCAGTCGCTAGCGTCTCCATCACTCCCGCCCCATTTGAGAGGGCCAATTTCCCAGCTGATTCAAAGAGGGGAACAAGGGAGATGATTAAGAAAATCAAGACTCCTTGAAGGGCATAGACCATGATGTTTTTCAGGTAGCCAATCCCAACACTTCGCCAATCATCACTGAGGAAAGTCGGAATCGTTAGGGGCGCAAATGGAATCATGAGGTAAAGTTGGATAAAGCGAATGGTAATGAGGAGATTCACCACCATCACACTAACCAATCGAACTAACCATATCAGAATGGCAAAAAATCCAACAATCAGTTTTCCAATAATTCCTGACCCTTTAAGTCCTGAAATGGCCTCATAAGTCGTTCCCCCATGAGAAACGACACCAGCTACGCCTTCAATGATGTGAGAAGCAACAGCTAAGATGGCTTCTACAATAACAGTAGTGTTTGTAATGACCACAGCCACCATAATATAAGAGACAATCATAGGAGAAATAGCTTCAAAGGTCATGGCACCACCTGAATTGGCGATTTTCTTAGCCATCTTAGAAAACTCAAGGACTAAAACGACTGCTAAGATAGCCACTCCCAAGGGCTGCATCACTCCTTTTGTGATTGCTGACATATAAGACCACACGGTTGGGTTATAATCCGCAAGGGATTTGACCAAGTTGGCCGTCGATTCTAAGTCCACGTTAAAGCCTTCAAAAAGGCTATCGCTCGAAATTTTCTCCGAGGCTAGAAAGACAAAAGCTGAAGGTAATGTGTTGTTCATGTCATACTTAGCCCTCCTAAATGGTAATTTGAGTGATAAAGGCACCAGCGGCACCTACCATTACACCACCCACAATTTCTAAGATGGCATTGTGGACACCAGGTCCACCATCTTTGATATTGGTTGATAGGTTTATAATGCCCATGACGACAAGAAAGGCACCTGTCGCAACCATTCCTTTTTGTAAGAGCGCCATGGCTTGGGCAAACATGGAACTAGCGTCCACGCCATAAACAAAGCCTGTTAATTTTTGGTTCATACGATTCCTCTTTTCTATTAGTGTAGTGTGCTTTCTTTGCTTAAATCCCTAACCTTGTGGTCTAAGGGTTCAAACGGAACTTCCTCTGTTTTGAGGGGGTCAATGTGGTAATGCCACCAACGTTCATCTGACTCCTTATCCGCCAGGTATTGCCAGTTCTTGTGTTTCAAGGGGAAGAACTTTTTCTCCTTAAAAACAGGTACCCCTGCTATTCTCACCAAGCACTCATCACGTTTCATGTTTCCAACTTCATCAGGGGTCATGAGATCCCTTGCGATTTTCTGATGAGACGTTGACCCAGACCCTGTTTGGCCATACGACCGACTGGTACTTCTCACATCAATGGTTTGTTTGCCTAAGAGACCACTCATGAACTTGAAGGTCTCTTCATCATTTCCTCCAAGATAAAGCAAACTGTCACAGTTTCCTAGAATGGTTTTCCAAGCCTCTTTCTCCTTATAGATCCCTTGAAGTTGGGCAATGTTTTGAAGAATGGGTACGAGACTCATGTTCCGTGAGCGAACTGTTGAGGTTTGTTCCGCAAAGTCTGGAATTTCGCCGACATTCGCAAATTCATCTAAATAACTTCTCACGTGGATAGGTAGTTGTCCCTTAAAGTCCACATCAGCTTGTCTCGTTAAGGTTGAAAAGACGGTGGAGAAAAAAAGGGCTGAGAGAAACCTAAAGGTGGTGTCATTATCTGGAATAACGAGATAGACCATGGTTTTCTGCGTCCCCCATGTTTTTAAGTCCAAGGTGTCACGTTTGGTTAAATCAATGACAGATTGGATATTAAAGAGGGAAAACTTAGCTGTTGTGACGGCAATGACAGAATCCAAGGTCTTATCCTTGTAGTTTTGGAAGTCTGCCCAGTTACGCATGGTGAAGTTTTCTGTCCCATATGTCTTGGCATAGGTCTCAAACATCACTTCTAAGACACTCTTATCTTGATTTTCTCCTTTGGATAAGAGCTTGATGAGTTTTCCGATTTCTGAAAAGGCTGGGTAGCGGCCTCGCTTACGGCGACTGTCTGCTTCTTCTTTGGTACTGCCTGGAGGATTGTAAAAATCCACCAAGTAAGATGAAATAGCACGGACTAAGGTCATGGAAGCTTCATCCCAAAAGGGATCACTGCGACTACCATTGCCTTTGGTATTATTGAAATAGACCGTAAGCATACGGTTCAAATCATTCTCCGTTTCCACATAACGAAAAGGATTAAAACCATCTGAGTTTGTCATGTTTACAAGGTCTAAGACCTTGACCTGATAGCCATTCTCTAAAAAGAGCTTCCCTGTCTTTTCTGCTAAGTGATCCTTAGGGTCAACGACAATATTGGAACAGTTGAGTTGAATCAGATTGGGTTTGACAAACCGAAAGGTCTTCCCGCTACCAGACCCACCAATAACCACAAGGTTCTTATTTCGGTCAAATTGTGGGGCTTTCTTTTCTAACAGGGTTAGCCTAACATTTCGTGACAAGATGGTGTCATTAAAGGGATTCTTACTGAGAAAGGCTTTACGCTCACGATTGTTTCCAAAGCGAGCAGAACCATACTCCGCCCCTTCTCGGTAAACCTTTTGACCAGTTGAGACATAAAGATAGACTAGGCCCATTGTCACAAATCCAAAGCAAAAGCCCAAAACTGATTTACCTGTAAAGTTGCCATTCCACAAGGGATTTAAGACCTGATTCTGTCCCTCTCCTAAGAGATAGACAAGACGTTCCAAGGGCGGTTGATTAGGAAGACTATCGTAAAGCAAGACTATCCTATGGCAGAAATAGCCAAGAGCAAGCCCTAAAATACCAAAGATAAAAACTTTTTTCCCTGAGACCATTAGAGAATGACCTCCTTTGTTTTCACAGCAGAGGGTTCTGACATCACAACCTGTTCCTTGGCTTGTGCGATTTCCTCATCAAGGGTTTTATCTATAGTTAGCCCTTTCAGTTTTTCTGGATTGGAAACGAGCTTTTGAAGTAACTCATCTAAGTGCTTGTCTAAGAGCGACTTATCTTTAGCATAGAAATGAAGGTAATCTCCTTGCCAACTAATGGCAATAGGAAGGTTTTCTGATTCCACCAATTCCTTGAATTTCTCGACATCCACGAGTTTATCCAAAATATCTTTTGAGATGTTCAGCGACTCAATGGCATATGGACTTTGCAGGAGTTCTTCTAACTTTTGAACCCCAACTTTATAAGCCGAGTCTTGTGCTAGGGCGTGTCTGGCTGACAACTCTAAGAGTTTGAGAAGCACCTTTACCGTAAACATGGTACTACGTTCTGCATATTGAATCGCTTGGCGTTCCTGTTGTTCGGATGACATCATTCCCTCCTTTATATGATTCCCCATCAAAACAATAGGGTGCTTTCATGATACGAAAGCACCCTTGATTTTGGTATCACAATAAAGATAGGAAAAAGACGATTCCATTCCAAGACAGGTGAATAAGTGTGGACGTCAAACAGTCTGTTTGTCCTCTCACCACACCAAGTGTGAGACCTAAACTCCCATAAAGAACCCAAGTGATTAAACTAGAGGGGTGATGAGCTGAGGCAAAGAGAAAACTCGTTAACAAAACTTGAACCACTGGTTGAGACAAGACTCCCCACAACACCTCTCTATAAAAGACTTCTTCCACAACACTGGCATTAAGGAGAAAGAGAATGAAAGACAACATTGGTACTTGGCCTTGAACAGTCACTAACGTCTCTTGATTTACCTCACTGCCTAAAAACATGGCACTCATGATAAGTGCCAGACTTACCATGACACCTAGACTACCAAGTACCCAAAGCCCTCTCTCCTTCAAGGATAGGTTTCTTTTCGGGAACTTAAACCTTTTCCAGCTCCACAATAGCAGGGCTAGAAACGTCACTTGTAAAACCGTTAGCCATGCCCTATTTAGCCAACCAACCAAGTGCACACTCACAAGGAAGACATTGACATGAATGGCTCCGTACATCACTAATAGTCGTTTCATCGCTATCTCCTCAACAAGTCTTCATAGTCAATCTCTAAGACGCTCACAATTTTCTCCACCCATTTGCTTTGTGGCATGAGACGATGAGATTTGTAGTGGCGAAAGGTTTGGTAGAGGCGCTTAAACTCACTAGGGTAGACGTATTGGCCCTTAAACATCTGTCGAGCAAGGTCAGCCCATGACAGTCCTTTTTCCATAACGATAATTTCCAAATTTTCCCAAAAACGGTCGTTCATAACTCCTCCTTATGTCGCCAAGTCCTTAAAAAGATGTTCACGAAAGGAAACCACTTTTTGACTTCTCGGAAGAAAGGTCCTTGCTTCTTCTAAACTCATATCGGGATACACGTTATCCTCACAAACCACAATTGGGAGACGAAGATTCTGGTCAGGTTTCCGTAGAACTAACGTCACTAACTCACTCAATTTCATCTCTCTATGACCTTTAAATCGTTGTAGCGAGGGGGATAAGAGCGTAAAACAATCACTGCTTTTGGTAAACAAGCTCAATAAGTCTTCACGTGACAGGTTACCCACTTCTTTACTGGAGTAGGAAATACCATGCGAGTCACAAAAAGAAAGTAGTTTTTGATTCCGACTGGTGTTTCTACTTAAATAGATTTCTAACATCGTATCCTCCTACACAGATAGCTCCTTCTCTAATGCTTGAGTTGGTGGGGTAAACACCTTACTCATATCAATAGGCGACCTGCCTTCACCAAAGCACTTTACTGTAATCAGTGTAGTCAATAAACCATCTTTTCCATTTGCCATATAATGTTGACCAAATGCCCTAAAGGCGAGATCGTTCTCATCCGTTAGATAAGTATCAACACCATTTTTGATGTCTTGGGTTTCAATAAACTCAAAAATACGGTGTAAGTTGGACTCATAAGCTAACGGATAATTCATTTCTTTGTGGTAGTCATCTTCAAAAGTAACATCAATGTCACAATCATAATTGGGTAAAGAAGCAATCATTTCCGAAAATCTCTTCACCTCTGCTTGATGTATGGCTTCTTCTAGCTCCGTGCAGTTCCTAATACTTTTACTATGTAATAATTTCATGTTCTTCTTCCTCTTCAATCTTTCTAAATTCTCTAGCAATGGCCTCGATAACGGTGACGGTCACGCTATTGCCTGCTTGTTTATACAACTGACTTTTACTTGAAACACTTTCTGCCCTCTTAAAAGCCCAGTCAGGAAATCCTTGTAACCTAAAACACTCTCTTGGGGTTAGGCGTCTGATTCTCAAACGATACAGTTTTCCATCTAGGATTATTCCAGTCACTTCATACCACTTGTCCTTACGGTACTCCAAAGCAGCAACAACCACTCCCATATTGTCAGAAGTGGTTAAGGTATTAGAAATCCCCTTTCCCACTCGACCTCTACGTTTGGTAGACTCTGGGTAAGCAAGGTTGACAGAATCTCCCACTATTGCCTTGGCATACCCTAGTTTAGTCGCTTCCCTATAAATCTAAAAACTTCATGTCTCACATTCCTTTCTGACAAAACTAAAAGGACCTTACTTCTTGCGTAACGTCCTTTCTTAACAATGATCTTCCATTTCTGGAGCAGTGATAAGTTCAAAAATTAACCAAATCATTCCTAATCCCCAAATACCTAATAATATCCACCAAAACATCTTACTCACCCCCTTTTAGTTCTTTTAAACGTTGTACCTTGGTCCATTCGGATAAGACGCCATTAAAGACGTATTCCGCTATCGTTTCTGCCCTGTCCGCAAACCTCATATTCTCTAAAGCGTACTGATACCGATGATCAAAATAAATCATGGCATAATCACTAGCAGCCTGTGATAAACCAACTTGTCTCAACTGATCATGTACCAAGCCCCAAATGTAATCTCTATCGTATCTTGTGACTCGGTCTACTTTACGTTGAAAATTGTCATTGTCACATTTCTTACTTGTTTGACTTTCTGTCTCCTCCTCGTCCTCAATGACTGACTCACTCTCTTTAGTTTCACTCATATCAGTCTCACTAACTTCAGTCTCACTAGTGGCTGAATTTAAGACTGGCCCCGGCTGATTTTGACACCCCCCTAGTGTTTTTTGAACACTACCCCCGTCTGAATTTGAGACTGGGGTAGGTTCATGTTCCAACTCCCCCAAGTAAATCTTATTGGCCATTCGTCCTTTTTCACTGGAAGATTGTTGGACTTCATCTATCAAGCCGTACTCTCGCAACGTTTTCTTAATAGCCAACAACTTAGACTTGGAACAGCCAAGTAGTGCCATGAGTTTTGAGTTGGAATATACCAGATAAATAGCCCCATCTTCATCTATCCACCCTCTACTTAATGACAATTCCAAACGATCTTTTAGAACAGCATAAGCGACCTTAACCTCAAGCTTCATATCCTTGTAGTACTCACTCTCAAACAAGAGTTTAGGGAGCTTATAATAACGCTCTGACGTTTGATAGTGATTAGCGGTGATACGTTTCATGATTGTCCCTCCAACACTAACAGACCAACATTCCCCATGTCATCAAACTGGATTAAGCCAGACTCTTCCATCTCACCAACTATCCATGTCGCTTTCTCAATATCGATTCCCATGATAGCCATGAGATGACACATCACAATTTGTCGTGATGACTGTTCATTCTTTTGCATGATTTTCCTCCTGAGAATAAAAAAAGCGAGAACACTTATTAAAATGTTCTCGAGAAATTCTAGGCACCAAACTAGGCACCAAAAATTGATTATTTTTGCGAATTATTGCTAAACACTACAATTACTTACCAAAGAAAAAAATAGTAAAAGCCCTGATAAATCAAGGCTTTTGGGCTATATTTCCTATTTTTTGATTTTGCAATTCCACGTGGCTCCCATTCAACCATTGAATAGTAGCCATATAACATCTTCCTTTCTGTGATACTGTTTATCGTATGCAGTTGCATTAAGGCTCAAAAAGCCCTAAACCGTTCTTTATTATACCATAAATTGCCTCCAATGACGGTGAAAACCAGTTGCATAGCTATTGTCCCAAGGAAATCCCTTGTCTTTCTTGACTATCTAAGGCGAATGCACTACAATGAAGTCACATAGCAAAGGAGATAACATGAACGATTATCAAGAAATGACAGTTAAGACTTATTTGACAGAACGCTTGGACGATAAAATCAACAGCTACCAAAAGAAGAGCCATTTTCATCGTGCTTGGTTTATTGTCTTTAAGGTCATTCAAATCATTGTTCTGGCTTTAGTACCGATTTTGGCTAGTCTACCTATTCCTTGCTTTAAATTGCTTGCGGTCATCGCTTCATCCCTTGTGTTAGTTCTTGAAGCCTTGCTTGCCGTATTCAATCACCAAAATAGATGGCGCCTTTACCAAGAAATGGCGGATGCATTAGCTTCTGAAAAATTCGCCTTTGTCACTAGGGCTGGTATTTACAAAGACAAATCAGACGATGAGTGTTTTGCCCTTCTTGTAGAACGTTGCGAACACCAAATGATAACAAGAGTTTAAAAAAGAGAGTGCTAAACTCTCTTTTTTGCTTACATGAGTTCGTTGAAATCCCAAACTTCTGTCCAACCTTCATAAAAATCAGGCTCGTGACACACCATCAAAATGCTGCCTTTATAGGCTTGTAAGGCGCGTTTGAGTTCGTCCTTGGCATCAACATCCAAGTGGTTAGTTGGCTCGTCCAGAACAAGCACATTATTTTCACGGTTTATCAAGAGACAAAAACGCACTTTGGCTTGCTCCCCACCTGACAAAACTTGGATTTGGCTTTCAATGTGTTTTGACGTTAATCCACAGCGAGCAAGGGCTGCACGCACTTCAGCTTGGTTGAGCGCTGGAAAAGCTTCCCACACGGCTTCAAGTGGGGTTTGGCGATTGCCTGAGGCGACTTCTTGCTCGAAATAGCCTAATTCGATGTAATCCCCACGTTCCACACTGCCTGAAAGCGGCGGAATAATACCCAAGAGGCTCTTAAGTAGGGTGGTTTTTCCGATACCGTTTGCTCCGATGATAGCCACTTTTTGATTGCGTTCAAAGGTCAAATTGAGCGGCTTAGTCAAAGGACGGTCGTAACCAATCTCTAAATCATGCGTTTGGAAAATGAAACGGCTTGGCGTCCGTGATTCTTTGAATTCAAAAGATGGTTTTGGCTTTTCAGCCTGCAATTCGATGCGCTCCATTTTGTCCAATTTTTTCTGACGGGACATGGCCATGTTTCGAGTGGCCACACGCGCTTTGTTGCGGTTGACAAAATCTTGCAAATCAGCAATTTCCTTTTGTTGGCGCTCATAAGCTGCTTCCAACTGAGCTTTTTTCATGGCATAAACCGCTTGGAAATTGTCATAATCACCCGTGTAACGTACCAAATCATGATTTTCCACATGGTAAACGATATTAATCACGTCATTTAAAAATGGAATATCGTGTGAAATCAAGACAAAGGCATTTTCATAATTTTGCAAGTAACGTTTCAACCACTCGATATGCTCGGCATCAAGGTAGTTGGTCGGCTCGTCCAAAAGTAAAATATCAGGTTTTTCAAGCAAAAGTTTAGCCAAGAGGACCTTGGTCCGTTGACCACCTGAGAGTTCTGTCACGTCTGACTCCATGCCAAAATCCATAACACCAAGGGCACGCGCCACCTCGTCAATTTTCGCGTCTAAGGTGTAAAAATCACGGGATTCTAGGCGGTCTTGCAATTCTCCAACTTCTTCCATGAGGGCATCCACATCTGCTCCCTCGTCTGCCATAGACAGGTAAATGGCATTGATGCGTTCTTCGGTTTTAAACAGTTCATCAAAAGCTGTTCGCAACACGTCACGCACTGTCATACCTGCTTCAAGAACCGTGTGTTGGTCCAAATAACCAGCTGTCACGTATTTTGACCATTCGACCTTGCCTTCATCAGGTTGCAAGTGCCCAGTGACGATGCTCATAAAGGTAGATTTCCCCTCACCATTGGCACCAACCAGTCCAATATGCTCTCCTTTCAACAGACGAAAAGACACGTCCTCAAAAATGGTACGCTCGCCAAAACCATGGCTTAAATGTTTAACTTCTAAAATACTCATTACTCGTAAACTTTCATTATTTTTTCATTTGACATGGGTTTCGTCAAACGAATCTTTTCAATTATAGCATGACTTTAAATCTGAAATCAATGACTTCTTCTTAAAACCGCATAGGAAAAGCCCTCGTTTCGAGGGCTTATGTTGTTAATTTGAAACTGTACAAGTTTGCGTGTGTTGGCGAGCAAAGACTTGTTTTAGCAAAGGATAGAGAATCGGAACAGCGATGATGGTAACCAAAGCCGAACCAAAAGTGCCACCGATTTTAACCACAGCTGTCAAGAAAGCAACTTGGAGATTGAGTCCGCCAACCAGACTGTTGATGAGGGTGTATTTGATGAGGTTGCTGATGATTTTAGTCAAAGCAGCTACGACACCAACGACAATCACATTGCGCGTGGTGTCTTTGGATTGCATTAGTCCTTCAAAAACCAAGTGAAGAACGGCACAGACAATCAAAGATTCTAAAATGGTAATCCAGACTTCTGCAGCGTAGCCATTGAGAACATCAAACAAGCCAAGCCCAACGGCAGCTACCAAGGCGCCTAAGCGTGACCCATAAAGCAAAACGGCGACAACGACTAAGGCATTTCCAAAATGAACGAATTGGGCACCCATAGGGATACGCAAACATTGAACGCTGACAAAGATTAAGGCAGCATAAAGACTGAGTTCGACAAGTTGACGTGTGGTGAGATGTTTCATTCCTTTTCCTCCTTTAAAACCATCAAACGACTCGCTAAATAGCCCAAATAAGGCTCATAGCACAGCCCCCATTTGATATCACGCTCTAGCTCTAAGGTCAGTGACAAGATCTTATCAATGATATCAAGTGCTAATGTGGCAACAGCATCCAAAGATAAACCATGAAAATATCCAGCGGCTAAGATAGCACTTAAAACATCACCCGTCCCAAAGAAATTCTGCGGGTAGGCTTTGGCAAAATGATACGAAACACTCGCCTTTTCCCTATCCCAATGAGCCAAACCGATGCTTCCGGCCTCAAAAGACACTCCTGTCAAAATAATATGCTTATTGTTCAAGGGAGTTAGTTGCGTCAACAAGTGCTCGATAGCCTCTTGGTCATAAGCATCACCAAGATAAGGCACATCAGCTAACAAGCAAGCTTCCGTGAGATTGGGCGTGATGATATCAGCCTCTTGGCAAAAAGCACGCATGGCTGCCACAAAACTCTGCTCATACCCAGCATACAACCGTCCATTATCCGCCATAATAGGGTCTACAAAACGCACTAAACCTTTTTGAGAAGCAAAATCAGCTATTTGTTGCAACTGTTCTGGTGACTTGACGTATCCTGTCATTAACCCGTCTGCTTGAAAGGGAAGCTGACGCCATTGGCTGAGAAAGCCTGCTGTCGCATCGGTTAAATCGGTGATGCTAATGTTCTCAAAGCCACCCGTATGCGAGGACAAAAGAACGGTTGGCAAGGGAATGACTTCGATTTGGCAGGCTGACAAAATGGGGAGTGCTGCTGATAAAGCAACTTTGCCTAAACCGACAATATCATTCGCCACGATGAGTGATTTGGTAATGTGTGTCATGTGATAAAACCTTTTCATCCCTTCTCCAAAACTTAGAGAGGTTCAAGTGATGATATTATTGTAAGAAAATTCAGTTTATTATACAATAGAAACAATCAAAAACTGTATGGGGACAAAACATGACCAGTAAATACCAAGACATTATGGCTGACATCATTACTCAAATCGAATCTGGTGCCTTAAAAAAAGGGGATAAACTCCCCTCGATTCGTGCCATCAGCCAAAGCTACCAATGCAGCAAGGACACCGTGCAACGAGCTTTATTAGAATTAAAATTCAAACACTACATTTATGCCGTCAATAAAAGTGGCTATTATGTGCTGGAGGGTAAGAGTCAGCATGAGGACCGCCTCAATCTCAGTCTGAGCGACTACAATAACATTGCCTACGAAGATTTTACTGCTTGTTTGACGGAAACCTTGGTAAAGGGGCAAAATTACCTCTTTGACTACTACGCTCAGCAGCAAGGGCTAAAAGCCCTCATTCGCTCGCTCAAACAGTATTTGGAAAAAGGAAATATTTACGCCAAAGAAAGCGACATCTTGGTCACTTCAGGTACCCAACAAGCTCTCTACATTTTATCTCAAGTCCCATTTCCTAATGAGCAAGGTGTCATCCTTTTGGAGCAGCCGACCTATCACCGTATGATTGACTTGGTCGCCTCGCAAAATCTCCCCTACCAGACCATTGACCGTGATTTTAATGGTATTGATTTAGCTCGATTGGAACATCTATTTAAAACGCAGCCCATTAAATGTTTCTACACCATTTCGCGTTTTTCAAATCCTTTGGGCTTGTCCTACACGGCCAGCGAAAAACAAAAAATCGTGGACTTGGCTAAACGCTACAATGTTTACATCATTGAAGATGATTACATGGGCGATTTCACCAAATCCACTGATTTGCCTCTGCATTACTATGATACTTCGGGGCACGTTATTTATTTAAAATCTTTTTCAGCGACTATTTTCCCAGCGCTGCGTCTTGGCACGCTGGTGCTACCGCCAGAACTCATGCCGTCTTTTTTAAAACTCAAAAAACTAATGGACTACGACACCAACCTTATTATGCAAAAGGCGCTGTCTTTGTACTTGGACAATGGCATGTTTGACAAAAACCTCACCTATCTCAGCAAAGTCTTTCAAGAACAAGAGAACAAGTCAACGGAGCTTTTGACACGTTTTCCAAATATCCTGCATTTTAGCAGTTCATTGCAACATTTGGTTATTGAATTGCCTCAAAACAAGCATTTGGGCGAGCTGAAATTTACCAAACAGGTGGATTATCTCGAAAACAATTACCTAACCCAAGCCCCCAAGCGCTTTATTAAATTGCCTAATAACCAGCATTTGCCAAAAACGTTGAAAATGATTTTGAACTAATAACCTTCTAGTCCACCAAAATGGCCAAGGTTTGATAGGGTTTTAGCGTGATCGTGTCTGATAAAGCCTCTTCAGGGTAATTGCTTAGCAACACGCGCCCTTCTTGGTAAGCTTTTGGCAAGGGCACTTTAACCGTTTTAGCAAAGAAGTTATTGCAAACTAATAGACGTTGCTTGCCGTACTGACGTTCAAAAGCGTAGATGTAAGGATTATCTTGGTAAGCGGACTGATAGCTACCCTCAGCAATGATTGGCAGTATTTTTCTGAGCGCAATCAATTCTTGGTAGAAGGTAAAAATCGGTCCACTTTTTTCTTTGGCAACATTGATGTCACGGTAGGTTTTTCCGACTTGTAACCAAGGTTGACCAGTTGAAAAACCAGCGTTTTCCTCGTCATTCCACTGCATCGGGATACGGCTATTGTCCCGTGATTTCGCTTGAACAATGGCAAAGGCTTGGGATTCTGTCTTACCTGCCGAGCGCAAGGCTTGATAAGCATTGATACTCTCTACATCGACGTAGTTAGCCATGCTCTCATAATCAGGGTCCAACATACAAATTTCTTCGCCCATGTAGATGTAAGGCGTCCCGCGAGATAAATGAATCTATGCGGCAAGCATAGTTGCTCCTTCATTGCGGAAATGCTCGACGTCCACAAAACGGTTCAACGCGCGTGGTTGGTCATGATTGTTCCAAAACAGGGCTGACCAGCCGCCACCCTCACTCATCTCTTCACCCCAAGTATGGAACAAGGTTTTGAGTTCTGCAAAATCAAAGGGCTTCAAGGTCCATTTTTGCCCTTGGTCGTAATCCACTTTGAGGTGGTGGAAATTGAAAACCATGTCCAATTCATGACTGTTTGGATTGCTGTATTGAATGCAGTTTGGAATATCCGTGAAACTCATTTCGCCAACTGTCATGCTATCTGAATCTTGTCCAAAAGTGGCTTGATTGAGCATTTTTAGGTAGTCGTGCGCAATCGGACGGTCAGTGTATTCAGGTTTGCCGTCAAATTGGTCATTGTCTTTTAGCACCTCGTCTTTACCAATCAAGTTAATGACATCAAAGCGGAAACATGTCACGCCTTTGTCACGCCAAAAATTTACCACCTTAAACAACTCTTTGCGCACATGAGGGTTGCGCCAATTCAAATCTGCTTGGGTCACATCAAACAAATGCAGGTAATATTTGCCCGTGTCCCCAAAAGGCGCCCAGGCATTGCCGCCGAATTTAGAGGCCCAGTTGGTCGGCTGATCCCGCAAGATAAAGAAATCTTGGTAATAGCGATCTCCCGCCAAAGCTTTTTGAAACCACTCATGCTCCGTCGAACAATGATTCAACACCATATCTAGCATAATATCAATACCGTGTGCCTTGCCTTTTTGAACCAAATCTTCAAAATCAGCCATGCTACCAAACAAGGGATTGACCGCGGTGTAATCTGAAATATCATATCCATTGTCACGCTGAGGGCTTGGATAGAAAGGGTTGAGCCAAATGACATCAACACCCAATTCTTCTAAATAAGGCAATTTTCTTATAATCCCGCGCAAATCGCCGACACCATTGCCTGTCGTGTCCTTATACGATTTTGGATAAATCTGATAAACGACTTTTTTCTTATCAAATACCACTTTTTGCTCCTTTATCACAATTTACTTGCTGTGAAAATCGTTTCCCCATGCGCAATATCACATGGTAATGCTCTTGTCACGTCTGTTTGGAAATCGTTTTGATTGGTTACAATGACAGGCGTTGTAACAGGGTAACCTGCTCCTTGAATCGTTTGAATGTCAAAACGAATTAAGACATCACCTGCCGACACTCGGTCACCTTGTTTCACTTCTGCCGTAAACCCTTTACCATCAAGGCTAACCGTATCCATCCCAATATGCATCAACAATTCTATGCCTTCGTCTGAAATCAGCCCCACCGCGTGTTTGCTTGGGAATAAAACAGACACTACACCGTCAATTGGGGCAACCAATTCCCCTTTGTCAGGTTCAATCACGATACCTTGCCCCATGACACCTTGAGAGAAGACAGGGTCTGGTGATTCGCTCAAGGGTTTTGCCGCTCCTGAAAGTGGGCTTTTTACTGTAACAACTGTTCCAGCAGGTGCTTCAGCATCTTTTTTCGCTTCAATAACGGCTTGAACTTGCGATTGTTCACTGGCTTTCAAATCATCTTCTGTCTTGGTCAAGAAACCTATTTTTTGGAATACCAAGCTCAAGACAAACGGTACCACGACGGCAATAACCATATTGATGGCAAATAAGCTCATGTATTTGGCTTGAATAGATAAAATCCCTGGAAGTCCACCAATACCAATGGCGTTGGCTGTAATGTTAAAGCTTGTACAAAATAGTCCTGCAATACCTGAACCAATCATACCCACCACAAATGGATAAATGTATTTCAAGCTGACCCCAAAAAGAGCTGGTTCCGTAACACCAAGATAAGCTGAAATAGCTGCTGGTAAGGAAATCTGCGCCTCACGTTCGTCATGACGATTCATCACATAAAAAGCCAAAACTGCTGAACCCTGTGCAATATTTGATAAGGCAATCATTGTCCAAAGCCCTGTGCCACCAGCATCCGCAATCAATTGGGTATCGATAGCGTTGGTCATGTGGTGCAAGCCTGTGATAACGAGTGGGGCATAAAGAGCACCAAAAATTGCTCCAAAGAGCCATTTCACAGGACCTGTCAAACCAGCAAGCACAACAGCTGAAATGCCTTTACCGATGGTCCAACCAACTGGTCCAAGTACTGTATTCGCCAAAATCAAAGCTGGAATCAAAGATAGAAAAGGCACAAAAATCATAGAAACCACTTCTGGAATGTGTTTGCGCCAGAAACGTTCTAGATAAGCCAGAGCCAAACCTGCCAAAAGCGCTGGAATGACTTGAGCTTGATAACCAATCATACGAACGGTGAAAAAACCAAAATCCCAAGTCCAGTTAGCGGCAATATCTGCCGCTGAGGTACTAGCCACACTGTACGCATTTAGCAATTGATTTGGTGAAATCAAACAAATTCCAAGGATAATCCCTAAAATTTGACTGGTTCCCATTTTCCGTGTGACCGATCATACAATCCCCACTGGTAAATAGTGGAAGATAGCCTCACCTGGTAACCACAAGAAAGCATTCACACCTGACCAAAATTGAGAGACTTCAACAATGGTTTTGCCATTTAGGGCTGACCACTGCACCCCTTCTAGGATATTTCGAAAACCTAAAATCAAACCACCAACGATAATCGCTGGAATAATTGGCGTGAAAATCTCTGCCATCATGGCCAAGGCACACTGAAGCCAATTTTGATTGCGTTGCGCTGCTGATTTAGCCGCTTCTTTTGAAACACCTTCAATACCAGAAATCGCTGTAAAATCATTATAAAAAATAGGAACGTCATTTCCAATAATCGCTTGAAATTGACCTGCATTGGTAAAGGTTCCCTTAACAGCAGGGATAGCTTCTAAACGCTCGACATCTGCCTTGCTGTCATCATCTAAAACAAAACGCATCCGAGTAGCACAATGTGTCACTGCCGCAATATTATCCTTCCCGCCGATTGCTTCTAGCATCTCGCGAGCTTCTTTTTCAAATTTTCCCATATCTCCTCGGTAAAACCGACTCCTTCGTTAGTCTATAAATAGTCGCTAGCTTTATTTACAAGGTTGTTGTAATCGTTTTCGGTATTGTATGCAAGTTGTTTGCTTCAAAAAAACCTAAAAATCCCTTGAAAAAAGATAAGTTGTATGGTATTTTAAAAACAAATCTATAAAACTGAGGAGTTTTTCCTAAAGAGCACATGAAAAAATACGAATATATTTTTAAAAAACTCGAACATGATATTAACGCTGGGGTCTATCAAGCTGGGGACTACCTTCCCACTGAAAATGAGTTGACCAAAACCTACCAAGTAAGCCGCGACACCATTCGTAAGGCTTTGGGGATTTTGGCTGAAGCTGGACTTATCAAGAAAATCCATGGATCAGGCTCCCAAGTGGTCAAAAATGATCCCATTGACTTTCCAGTGTCCAAACTAACCAGCTACAAAGAATTGGTGGATGCCCATCACATCACTTCTAAAACCAATGTTATCAGTATTGATAAACTGATTGTCGATGACACACTGGCTGCTCTCACAGGGTTTCAAAAAAATCACTTGGTTTGGCGGGTCATTCGCCAACGTGTGGTTGACGAGGTTGCTTCGGTGCTTGATATCGATTATTTAGACAAATCTCTCGTGCCTGACATGACACGAGAGATTGCTGAGGTGTCTATTTACGCTTATTTGGAAAAGCAACTGCACCTCAGCATTGCTTATGCGCAAAAAGAAATCACCATTGATCAGCTGACAGACCGTGATAAGCTCTTGCTAGATATTGGTCCTGAACACCATGTTGTGTCCGTCAAATCCAAGGTCTATCTGGCGGACAAGCGCCAATTTCAATTCACCGAAAGCAGACACAAGCTGGAGAAATTCCGTTTTGTTGATTTTGCCACACGGCACCACTGATTTCTTAAAAAGAGCAGCAAAAAAGTAGCAAATAACCCTGAAGTTGATCTGACCCCAAAAAGTTGGACAAGTAATTATTGAAAGGATTTAGTCCTGTATTGTACAGGGCTGAGTCCTTTTAGTTTTACTTGAATACGTTTGTTATTGTAATAATCTATGTAATCTATAATGGCTTGTTTAAGTTCATCTAGCGATTTGAATGTCTTCTCAAAGCCATAAAACATTTCTGATTTTAAGATACCAAAGAAGGATTCCATCATGTCATTGTCTGGGCTATTGCCTTTACGGGACATGAATGGACGAATTCCCTTTTGATTAAGAAATTCATGATAACATCGATGTTGGTATTGCCAACATTGGTCACTGTGGAGAATCGTATGATTATAATGGGTATCCGGAAAAGCTTGCGTTAACATTAGTCTGATCTGTTCTAAATTAGGCGAAGTTGATAGCTGGTAAGCGATAATCTCACTATTATAGCCATCTAAAACCGGAGATAAATACAGCTTTTGTGTGCTAGCTGGAATAGCAAATTCTGTGACATCTGTATAACATTTTTCATAGGGCTTTGAAGCTTCAAACTGACATTGGATGAGATTATCGGCTTTCTTACCAACTTCACCCTTGTAAGATGAATAGTGACGTTTGCGGCGAATGCGTGCCGTTACATTCATGAGTTTCATTAAGCGTTGTACTTTTTTGTGGTTGACCAAAAAGCCTTGATTTCTTAGTTCCAAAGTGATACGACGATAGCCATAATTACCTTTATGCTCATCATAAATCGTCTTGATTTTAGCTTTAAGAGCTTTGTTCTTGTCAAGCTTATTTTGCTGTTTCAAGTGG
>NZ_JBHRZX010000015.1:0-17721 GCF_042649785.1 Streptococcus alactolyticus
GGATTAACAACTATCCAAAGAAACTATTCAATTATAAATCTCCTAAAGAGTTTTTACAGGCTGGCTAATTTGAACTTGAAATTTGGCGCCGTTTTGCAGCTATCTCTAATCTTTATTTTTTTCAAGAAAGACTTGATTTTTTTACTTTTTTTTGAAAAAATGTGAGTAATAGAAAGAAGGGTTCTTATGTCTAAATTAACACAAATTCGTTCTTATCTTCAGCAAGAAAAAGCTAACCTTGCGGTTTTTTCTGACCCTGTAACGGTCAACTATTTGACTGGTTTTTACTGTGACCCACATGAACGCCAAATGTTCCTCTTTGTTTACAGTGACCGTGACCCTGTGCTTTTTGTTCCAGCACTAGAAGTGGCACGCGCTAGCCAAGTCCTTGATTTCACTGTTTTTGGCTATGTGGATTCTGAAAACCCTTGGCAAAAAATCAAAGCAGATTTGCCATCAACTGACAGCAGCAAAATTTTTGCAGAATTTGACAACCTTAATCTAACCAAATTCCAAGGCTTGCAAACTGTTTTTGATGGGCATTTTGAAAACTTGACACCGTTTATTCAAAAAATGCGCCTCATCAAATCACAAGACGAAATCGACAAAATGTTGGTTGCTGGACAATTTGCGGATAAGGCTGTTCACGTAGGATTTGACAACATTTCACTCAACAATACCGAAACAGACATCATCGCGATGATTGAGTTTGAAATGAAAAAACAAGGCATCAACAAAATGAGTTTTGATACTATGGTTTTGACTGGTAATAACGCTGCCAACCCACACGGTATTCCAGGTACCAACAAAATCGAAAACAACGCTCTTTTGCTCTTTGACCTTGGTGTTGAAACGCTGGGTTACACTAGTGATATGACGCGTACTGTTGCGGTCGGCAAACCAGACCAATTCAAAAAAGACATTTACGAACTTTGCTTGGAAGCCCAATTAACCGCTCAAGACTTTATCAAACCAGGTGTAACCGCTGCTGAAGTCGATGCTGCGGCTCGCAATGTGATTGAAAAAGCAGGTTACGGTGAATACTTCAACCATCGTCTTGGACACGGAATCGGTATGGACGTGCACGAATTCCCATCAATCATGGCAGGAAACGACTTGGTTATCGAAGAAGGCATGTGCTTCTCTATTGAACCTGGTATCTACATTCCTGGTAAAGTTGGGGTTCGTATTGAAGATTGCGGTCATGTGACCAAATCAGGGTTTGAAGTCTTTACCCAAACACCAAAAGAATTACTTTACTTTGAAGGCTAAACACAAGAAAAAACGTTCAACATCTGAACGTTTTTTTGTTAATGCCCTGCATTTCCTAGCAAATTAACCATCAAGACTCCGACAATAATCAAGCCCAAACCAATAATGGTGTAAAGATTGAGCTTTTCATTGAAAACCAAGATGGAAATAACAGCCGTTACTAGCAAACCAACACCTGACCAAGTGGCATAGGTAATCCCCAGTGGAATTTTTTTCATGGCTAATGACAAGAAAAAGAAACACACTCCATAACTCAACAGGGCTGATACACCAGGTAAGGGTTTACTAAACCCTTCTGATACTTTTAACAATGTTGTCCCCAACAACTCACCTATTATCGCGATAAACAGGTAGATATACGACACAACTGATTGACCTCCTTATGTCTTGCTTTATCTATTGTATCTACGTTTTGCATCTCTTGTGGTAAAATAAAAGATAGATAACCCTATTTTATTTTAAATAGGTAAAAAAAACAAGTCTTAATTCTAATGATATGGTCATTTTAGTAACAATGATTAACTAGAAAGGAATGTGACAATGACATCTAAAGAAACCATCAAAGAAACCGTTCGTGCTGCATTTGATAACCGCGTGGCCGTTCGTGTCTATAATGACAAAGCCATTTCGCGTGAGGATATGGAATTTATTTTGGATAGTGCTTGGCTAAGCCCTTCTTCTATCGGATTAGAAGGTTGGCGTTTTGTCGTCTTGGACCGTCCACACATTGCCAAACTGCGTCAAGAACTCAATGCCGTCGCTTGGGGTGCCCAATACCAGCTGGACACTGCTAGTCATTTTGTCTTGCTCCTTGCAGAAAAAAATGCCCGCTACGATTCTGAATCGGTCAAAGAAAGCTTGATTCGTCGTGGGTTTATTGGTGAGGAAGAGCTCAATGCTCGCTTGGCGACTTATAAATCTTTCCAAAAAAACGACATGAAGATGGCTGATAATTCAAGAGCCTTGTTTGATTGGACAGCAAAGCAAACCTACATCGCTCTTGGCAATATGATGACCACAGCTAGCATGATTGGCATTGATTCTTGCCCGATTGAGGGCTTCAACTATGACAAGGTCAATACTATTTTGGCTCAGGAAGGCATCATTGACCCTGACAAAGAAGGCATTGCCAGCATGGTATCCTTTGGCTATCGCCTCCGTGACCCAAAACACCCACGCTCACGCAAACCACGCGAAGAAGTCATCACTTGGTGGGATTAAAAACCAAAAGGCTAGGACTTGTGTCCTAGCCTTTTTAACTGCTTAATAATAACCATAACGGATAGCCGATAGCTGCTGCAAAGCTTTAAATAAGTCGGATTGTTCTTTGGATAAAACAATGTGATTATCTGCCATGACCTTTACCAGTTCGATGTTCATTTGATTAAAGATAAAAGGCGTTGAGGTACCACTTGTTTTTAATTCCTGACGGTACTTGACCAAGAGTGCCTTCAAAGGCTCTTTTTTTCTATCATTTGCCATTGATGCGATTAATTCCTCAAAAATAGGCAAGGCTGCCTCTCTTCTCTCTTTACCACCTGAAAACCATTTTATTCCCATCATAATCACCCCTTCTATCACCTTTCGGTATCTTCTTAATGCTTACTAGTATAGCACACTTTTCAAAACAATGGACAGCTTAGTCACAAACGGTTATTTTTAAGTCCTAAACGGTTCTAAAAACAAAAAAAGCTCACCACGGAGCTTTTTTATGGTGATTAACGTGCATTGAAATTTTTCATTTGGCGTTTGATATCGCGGTCTTGTTCGCGGCGTTTGATGGATTCGCGCTTATCGTAATCGTGTTTTCCTTTTGCCACACCGAGCAAGACTTTAGCAAAGCCATTTTTCAAATAAACCTTGAGAGGAACGAGGGTCATCCCTGTTCCTTTTAATTCATTGGCTAATTTGTCAATTTCACGTTTTTTCAGCAATAATTTTCGAGTGCGGTCGGGGTCTTGATTCCAGATATTCCCTTGCTCAAAAGGAGAAATGTGGACATTAATGAGCCAAGCTTCTCCGTTTTTAATTTGAGCGTAGCCGTCCTTTAGTTGAATACGAGCAGCACGAACGCTTTTGATTTCAGTCCCTGTTAGGACTATTCCTGCTTCAATTGTATCAATAATGTTATAGTCATGACGAGCTTTTTTATTTTGGGCCACGACATTTCCTTCACCTTTTGGCATAGCGATACCTCTCTTGAACCTTTGTCGTCACGTTATAGCGACTTATTTCTTTTTACGTTTTTTTTTCTTGGCAACCTCTTTGTAAAAAGGTTTCTTACCTGATTTTTTAGATGCTTTTTTAGCTGGTTTAGAGCCTTTGCGTTTTTTAGATTTGTGGTCCTTTGCTTGGTCTGATTTTGGTCGGCGTTTGTCCTTGTTAGAGCGGTCCTTACGGGATTTTTTCACTTTTTCAATCACGTCATACTCGCTTGGTAGGTATTCAAAGTCAATGTCGCCTGTTTCCTTGTCGGCACGAACCAACTTAATCTTAATTGGTTGCCCCACACGAAAGACCTTGCCAGACTTCTCACCTTGCAGCGTCATGGTACGCTCATTGTAGTTGTAAAATTCTGGGAGAGTCGTGATGTGAATCAACCCTTCAATGGTATTTGGCAATTCAATAAACAGACCAAATTTGACAACGCTAGATACCACACCTTCAAACTCTTCGCCAACGTATTCTTCCATGTATTCTGCTTTTTTCATAGCTTCTACTACGCGTTCAGCGTCGATAGCCCGGCGTTCAAGGGTTGATGAGGAAGTGGCTAATTCAGGGATAACTTGTCTGAAATGCTCGATTTTCTCATCAGTGACCTGCGTGTATTCGCGAATCATGCGGTGAACCAGAAGGTCAGGATAACGGCGAATTGGGCTGGTAAAGTGGGTATAATACTCTGCTGCCAGACCATAATGCCCATGATTGTGTTCTGAATAGCGGGCTTGTTGCATCGAACGCAGCAACATCATGTTCAAAACGTCTGCACCTGGCTTATTTTCCACCTTAGCCATGAATTCTTGCAAGGCTTGTTGGGTGATTTTATTGGCCGTCCCATGAATGTGAATGCCAAAAATACTTGCATAATCAAGGAATTTTTGCAATTTCTCTGCTTTAGGCTCTTCGTGAATACGATAGATAAAAGGCAATTTGCGTTTTGAGAAATGTTCTGCTACGGTTTCATTGGCTGCCAACATGAAAGACTCAATCATGCGTTCAGCTACACCACGCTGACGCAAGACGATATCCACAGGCATCCCTTTATCATTGATGATAATTTTTGCCTCATTGGTATCAAAATTCAAAGCCCCACGACGCACACGCATTTTCTCCAAAATGGCGTGCAAATCAGCCATGTGGTGAATCGATTCAACAATCGGCTGGTATTTTTCTGCCAATTCGTCATCCCCAGCAAGGATAGCATTGACATCACTATAAGTCATGCGGAAAGTGGTGTTAATCACTGATTGGCAAATTTGGTGATTGACCACACGACCCTTGCGATCGATTTCCATCAGACAAGATTGCGTCAAACGGTCCACATTTGGATTGAGGGAACAAATTCCATTTGACAAACGCTCAGGCAGCATAGGTACCACACGGTCCGTTACATAAACAGAAGTTCCACGCGCCACTGCCTCACGGTTTAGGGCAGAGCCTTCTGTCACATAATAAGATACGTCCGCAATATGCACACCCAATTCAAAATGGCCATTATCAAGCAATTTAATATGTACGGCATCGTCCAAGTCCTTGGCATCCGCACCGTCAATGGTAAACGTCACTTCTTGACGCAAATCCACTCGCCCAATCAAATCTTTGTCTGTTGGTGCATCGGGCACAGCATTGGCTTCCGCAAGCACATCATCTGGAAAGTCAGACACGATGTCCATCGATTCCAAGACCTCCAAGACATCAATCCCCACATCGCCTTGATGTCCCACAATATCACGCACTTGACCGACAAAATAATCGTGGCCACGCGTTGGGTACTTGTCAATATCTACCTTGATAATCTCAGTTCCGTCCAAGACCACGGGCTCTTTTTTGATGTAAATTTTTTGTTGGATTTTTTGGTTTTTAGATTTGATGTAACCAGCATATTTTGGCTTTTCATCATCGAGGATAAATTTCCCCACAACAGTCTTCAGGCTGCGTTCCACAATGCCAACAATTTTAGCTTCAGCAGCTGTTCCTTTCAAACGGTTAGCAGGCTTTTTAATGACTGCCTCAACCGTATCCCCATCAATCGCATAGCCAACATCATTGCGACCGATAAACATATCGTCTTCATTCTCATCAACGATTAAAAAGCCAAAGCCAGCCTTATTTGCTCGAAAAATCCCTGTAACGGTAACTTCTTTTTTCTTTTCTTGTTTCTTACGCAAAGATAGCATACCAGCGTCATTAAAACGCAACTTTCCCTGACTTTCAAGGGTTGAAATTTCCTTAATCAGCTTAGGAAATTTCTTAGCTCCAGTCATCTCCAAAGCCTCGGCTAATTCATTCACCGTCACTTTTTCTCGTGTTTCTAAATACGTTATAATTTTGTCATTCATCATACTGCTTTTTTGGCTTTTTCCTCTAAAAAGCCTTTTATATCCTCACCTTTAATCTCTTGATTTGGAAAAGCAAGTACTGTGAACTCGCTTTTACCACTTTCATTCATAATAAAAAATGAGCTGACTGACCAGCTCATGAGTTCTTAGACACCATTCAAGATGAGCGGCTAAGACAAAGTCCGTCCCTAACCGCTATCTAGTTACTTGATAAGATTGCTAGTACTAAAGCAATGGCTAACCAAAAGAAAACCAAAATGGCTGTAAAACGTTGCATGAATGCTTCAAAGCCACGTGCCTTTGTACGCTCAAACAAAGCTTCAGAGCTATTACTATCAAAGACATTGCTACTTGGATTCTTTTGTGGTTGCATTAAAATCGAAATCACAATAATAACTGATAAAATCAGTAAAACGGTTAATAAAAAGTCGTACATTTATGCCATCAAGAATACCGAAGCATTCTTTTTTCCTTCCTACACTATGGTCAATACTACTTTAACATAAAACTTATCAAGATTCAATATGTAGGGTCACTTTTCGTTCTTTTGGACAATATTTGGGTACCTCAATCCGTTCTGGATGGGTGGTTTTGTTTTTACTGGTCAGATAATTTTTTTGACCACAACTGCTACACGTTAAATGAATCTTTACTCTCACACTATTTCCTTAACTGTTAAATATTTTCTAAAGGTAATCAAACTCCACACAAAGTTGGCTAGGACAATCAGACTGGTTACATAAAAGACTGAACGATAGCCAAGACCTGTGGCAACAGCTGAACCAATGAATGGCCCAATAACTTGTCCTAAGTAACTAAAGGTTTGATTGTAACTAAAGATTCGCGATATCCCTTCTCGTGGTGCAATCTTATTCAAAAGCGAATTGATACTTGGCATCAAAGCCCCTGTCCCAAAACCGTAGAAGAAACGCACAATTCCCAATTGGAGGGTATTTTGGGAGAGGGCTGATAAGATATACATGCAAAAACTATAAAAAAGAGCAATAAGCAACAAACGGTGGTTACCAATCTTATCCCCAAGTTTTCCAAGGCTTGAGCTAGAAAGCATACTTGAGAAACCTAACGCCGAAACGATCAATCCTGAAACAAACATCAGATTTTCTTTTTGCCCCAAATGACGAATGTACATGGTCAAAATTGGAGCAATGGATTGCGCAGAAATTTGAATGGTCATGCTGGTGATAAACAAGCCAATCAAGATTTGTTTGTCTTTAATTGCTTCAAACACTTCGCGGGTTGATAAATCTTTTTCCTTGGTAACAGGCTTGAAATCTTCCTTGATAAAGAAGAAAGTCAACAAGTTACAAAGTAACAAGATAAAGCCGACCAATAAAAAAACGTGGCGGATACCTAGCCACTGAGCTAATACCCCACCAATTAAAGGACCCACCAAGGTTCCACCAATAACCCCTGTTGCTAAGGTTCCTAGAGCATAACCCGAACGTTCTTTGGGAACTTGACTAGCAATCAGAGCGGTTGAATTGGGCACATAACCCGAAAGCAAACCATTTAACACGCGCAAAGCCAACAACCAATACACATTGTGAACAAAGGCTAACCCCCCCATAGTAAAGGTCATGGCCAAACTTGCCCGCACCATCATTGGCTTACGACCATAACGGTCCGCAAAACGCCCCCACACTGGTGAAATCAAGGCTGAACTTAGTGCCGACAGCGAAACCGCCAAACCAGCGTACCAGTCAATCATATCCTTAGGAGCGCCTAATTCCTCAATATACACAATCATGAATGGCATAACAAGTGAAAAACTTGCCCCAGTAAAGAAATTACCGAGCCAAGCTATACGGAGATTTTGTTGCCAATTAACTTCGCGACTAATAATAACCCCTTCTTTCTAAAAAAATCATTGATATTATAGCACACTTTTTTCTTAATGGAAAAGTGATTATACAAGAAATTGTTTTTACAGCGTAAAAAGCTAAGGTTGGGATAAGTCTGTCAATAGAGCTTCTACTTGCTTCTCTAGGGCAGCTTTATCGCCATTATTATCTAAGATATGGTCCGCATAAGCCAGTTTCTCTTTGGTCGGCATTTGGCTAGCCATACGCTTTTTGGCCTCAGCTAACGTGAGATGATTACGCGCCATCAAGCGATTTAACTGCGTTTCATCGTCCACAACCACCAACCAAATGGCATCGAACCAACCCACATAATCCAACTCAATCAACAAGGGAATGTCCATGAAAAAGAGGCTTTCCGTTTTGGCAAGTTCCTGACGACGTTGGGCGAGTTCCTGACGAATAATATCGTTTTGCAAAGCAGATGACTTGGCCATCATCTCTTGATTTCCAAAAATTGCTTGCCCTAAGGCTTGACGGTCAAGTTCACCATTGTCCTGTAAAATGGCATCACCTAGCCAATCAAACAAAGCTTGATACAGCCTGCCACCTTTTTTTTGCAAGTCATGCACCACTTGGTCAGCGTCAATCACCTGATAACCGTGTTTGCGAAGCTGGGCTACCACCGTTGATTTGCCAGAAGCAATACCGCCTGTAATACCAACTATCTTCGTCATCGTTTTTGGCACCTCGGACAAATATGCGTGCCACGCCCGCCCACCTTGATTTTTTCAATAGGCGTTCCACAACGTGGGCAAGGCTGACCTGTTTTGCCATAAACCTGCAAAAAATCCTGCATGCGGCCATTTTCACCAAAGGCATTCTGATACGTTCGAACCGTTGTTCCACCTTTTTCAATGGCCAACTGCAAAATACGAATAATCTCGTCATGAAGCAAGGTGATTTCAGGACTTGTCAAAGTCGAACTCACACGTTCTGGATGAATTTTTGCTGCCCAAAGCACCTCATCGACGTAGATATTACCCAAGCCAACCACCAACGTTTGGTCCAAAAGATGCGGTTTTATCAGTTTTTTTGATTGTCCCAGTTGCTTTTCAAAAGTTGCTAAATCAAAAGCCGCTTTGGTTGGCTCTGGTCCAAGCTTCCTCTTTTGGAAATAAGGCTCAACTTGCTCAGGCAACAACAATTCCATTGTGCCAAACTTGCGGACATCTTGGTAAACCAAGGTTGAGCCATCATCTAACGTGAAAAAGACGTGAAAATGCTTGTTTTCAGGAACTTCTTGTGGAAAAAGCAGGTATTTTCCTTCCATACGCAGATGGGACACAATCACTTGCCTATCTAATTGCAGCAACAAATATTTACCACGGCGGCCAATGGCCTGAAACGTTTGCCCAATTAGGTCTATTTCAAAGGCTTCGACACCTGTCTTTATCAGTTTAGGCACACGCACGTCAATGGCTTCAATTTTACGCCCCAAAATCAACTTTTCCAAACCGCGTCTAACGGTTTCAACTTCAGGTAATTCAGGCATAACAACACTAGCAAGCAGCCTAAACCTTTAGACTGCTTGATTTTCCTTTCTGTAAGATCTCAGAGTTTAGCAAAAGCTATCTCTTTTAGTATTCTTTTTCGTTATAGCCAAAGTCCGCCAAATCTAGTTTTTTATCACGCCAATTTTTCTTGACTTTAACCCATGTTTCAAGATAAACCTTATCACCGAGCATGATTTCAATATCACGGCGAGCTAAAGTACCAATTTTTTTCAACATGGCACCATGTTTCCCGATAATAATGCCTTTTTGGCTGTTTCGTTCCACCATGATAGTTGCTTGAATGTGAATTTTATCCGTTTCAGGGTCGCGTTTCATCGAATCCACCACAACAGCAACTGAGTGTGGCACTTCTTGTTCAGTGAGGGTCAAGATTTTTTCACGAATCATTTCAGATACCAAGAAACGTTCAGGGTGGTCAGTTATTTGGTCTTCTGGGAAATATTGGAAACCTTCTTCCAAATTCTCAGTCAAGATAGTCAACAATCTATCCACATTGTTACCTTGAAGGGCTGAAATTGGGATAATTTCTTTGAAATCCATTTGGTCACGGAAATCATCGATTTGCTCCAACAATTGGTCAGGATGAACCTTGTCAATTTTGTTGATAACCAAGATAACAGGCACCTTAGCTTCTTTCAAACGCTCGATAATCATGTCATCGCCCTTACCACGTTTTTCATCGGCAGGCACCATAAAGAGTACCGTATCCACTTCGCGCAAGGTACTATAAGCTGATTCCACCATAAAATCGCCTAGAGCCGTCTTAGGTTTGTGAATACCTGGTGTGTCGATAAAGACGATTTGCTCTGTTTCTGTCGTGTAAATCCCCATGATTTTATTACGCGTTGTTTGAGCTTTATTACTCATAATCGCAATTTTTTGACCCATTACACGATTTAAAAAGGTTGATTTTCCAACATTTGGACGACCTAAAATAGCAACAAAACCTGATTTAAACATAAGATAATAAGGACGCATCTCACAACGTCCTACTCCTTTCCATCATCTACCATAAGCTCTTATCACTAAGGATAAGTTCAAAGAATTTTAGCAGTTTTGGGACAAAGATAATCAAGCCCGTAATCACTGCATATCCTGACATCAATAAAACAGCACCAGCAGCCATGTCCTTAGCATTTTTCGCTAACATGGAAAAATGGTAGTTGCTGGCTAAATCCACAACATTTTCAATAGCCGAATTAACGACTTCAAGCGTAATCACTAAAAATATGACCAACAGCAAAAAGAGCCACTCGACAGCTGAAATACGAAAAATCGCACCTGCCATGCAGGCTAAAATCGCTGAAAACATGTGTTTGCGCATATTGCGCTCTTCTTTTAACGCGGTAATAATCCCAGTAATCGCAAATTCTAAACTTGATACTAGGGTACGGTTCTTCCACTTCTTTGGGGAATGCTTATCTCTTGAGTCCATAGGCGGTTAAAATTTCTTCCTGTAACGTAAACATTTCTTTTTCTTCTTCTGGTGTGTAATGATCGTAACCATTGATGTGTAAGAAACCATGAACCGCAAGAAATCCCATTTCACGTTCAAAAGAGTGACCATATTCTTCGGCTTGCTCACGCGCCTTATCCACTGAAATGAACAACTCTCCAATATAAGCATCAAATTCGTCGAGCATTTCGACCAATTCAGGATTGTCTTTCAAATCTTCTTCTGAAAATGACAGACCTGAGTCTGGCTTGTACTCCAAGCTAATCACGTCCGTTGGACGATCTGTATGACGATACTTCAAGTTCAATTCGTGACTGCGTTCATTTGTCACAAAAGTCACAGACATTTCCTTGTTTTCTTTACCTGTCTTTTCAGCAGCAAACTCCAATAAATCAAGCGTTTGTTTCTTGATGGCTTCTGAAACTTGACCAGTTTCATCTATCATTTCAACGTACATAATATTCTTCTTTCAACTGTATTCTTGTCAATGATATTATACCACAATAAGTGTTGGAGTGCTATTTTATGTCCCAATTCCCCATTTTAAAAGACTTCTTGGAAAACAAGAAGTCTTTGGTTAAGCAATTAGTTATCTGTCGTATCTACCTCTTTGGGCAATTCGCCGATGGTTTCATAATTGGCAAAGTTCGATTCATTTTGAGCGTGTCTCTGCTCAGGCGAAACTTGAGGTGCTTGCTCAGACTCGTAAGCGTTGATAATTTCAGCCACGACAGGATGACGCACCACGTCATTTGCTGAGAAATGCACAAAGTCAATTTGCTTGATGTGTTTGAGCTTTTCAGTCGCGTCAATCAAACCTGATTTGACTGTTTTAGGCAAATCAATCTGGCTAGTATCTCCATTGATAATCATCTTAGAGTGGAAACCTAGACGAGTCAAGAACATCTTCATTTGCATGATGGTCGTGTTTTGGGCCTCATCTAAAATGACAAAAGCGTCATCAAGCGTCCGACCACGCATATACGCCAACGGAGCAATTTCAATAATGTCGCGCTCCATGAGACGAGTGGTTTGCTCCTTGCCTAAGATTTGATAAAGGGCATCGTAAACAGGACGAAGGTAAGGGTCCACTTTTTCCTTCAAATCACCAGGCAAAAAACCTAGATTTTCACCAGCTTCAACGGCTGGACGCGTCAAAATAATGCGTTTAACCTGACCACGTTTAAGAGCCGTCACTGCCAAGGTCACCGCCAAAAAGGTCTTACCAGTCCCCGCAGGTCCAATCCCAAACACAACATCATGTGATTTGACACTATCGACATAAACCTTTTGCCCCAAAGTCTTAACACGGATAGGCTTGCCTGAATTGTCCTTGATAATTTCTTCTTCGTATAGGGCAACAAATTTATCTACCGAACCATCTTGTGCCATGCTCAAAGCCGTCACCACATCTGAAGTGTTGATGAGCATGCCACGTCTCACCAAAATCAACAAAGCTTGAATGGTCAGACGGGCTAATTCGACACTATCTTCATCACCCCCTAAAATCTGCACCCGCTCAGTTCGTGCGTGGATAATGACGCCCAAGTTATCTTCAATCAATTTTAAATGACGCTCATTTGAGCCAAACAAAGCCAACACATCATCTGGATGGCTTAACGTAATCTCAGTCGAATACTCTTGCAAATAGAGTCCCTCTTTCTTTTGTATCTGATAAACCTATTATAGCTCATTTACCACAAAAAATCACGACTTGCGTGATTTCTTGCTTATCTTTATTGAAAATGGCGGTGCTAAATGAACAATAAGAAAATTCCTAATACAATATATATCTCATTGATACTAAGCCACTAAAAAATGATACTATCTCACTAAATAATAAGTAATCGGTTGGATAAATGAGAAGTAAATTATAATATAAGGCTAAGATAAACAATTCCAACTTATTGATGCACTTATTTCTATCTGATAACTGAAAGGAAACATCATGAAAAAAACGATAATGGGTCTGATCGCGTTTAGCGCTGTGCTAACTTTAACAGCATGTAGTCATAAAAGTACTGAAAGTGCTGATACCTTTAATCAATCAACTACACAAACTATTGAAACTGGAAATATCAAAGGGAAAAAAGATACGGAAAATAATGCTTTAGAATGGCTAGGCGTTCCTTATGCACAAGCTGAACGTTGGCAAGCTCCAAAAGAAGTAGATAAATGGGACGATACTTTTGATGCAACAGAATACGGAGAAAAAGATATTCAATTTTCTAATAACGAAGTCGTCGGCTCTGAAAATGAATTAAATTTAGATATTGTACGTCCTGATACAGATGAAACAGATTTACCAGTTTTAGTCTTTTTACATGGTGGTAACAACCAAACTGGTCATGCTCAGGAAATCAAAGGAAATACTCTCGCAAATGATTTAAACGCAGTCTATGTGTCTGTTAATTACCGATTAGGAGCATTAGGTTTCAATCCTCTGGATGCTTTAAAAACTGGATCAGATGAAGAAAATTCTGGTAATTTTGCGTTACTGGATATCGCTCAAGCACTAGACTGGGTAGAAAAGAATATTGAAACCTTCGGTGGTAACAAAGAGAATGTGACCTTAGCTGGATTTTCAGCAGGAGGTCGAGATGTTATGGCCACTTTAATTTCACCTACTTTCAAAGGAAAATATGACAAGGCTATCTCCTTTAGCGGTGGAATGACACTTTCAGATGAAGAGGAAAGTCAAGAGATTTTCGCAACAGCTATTGCACCTTTAGTTGTTGAAGATGGCCTACAACCAACTGAAGAAGATGCTAAAAACTGGCTCCTCGAAGATAATAATGAAGTTGCTGATTATCTCAAAAATCTTTCTGCTGATCGTTTAGCTCCACTTATGGGAAATGCAGGTATTCGCATGTCTGTTTTCCCACATCTTTATAAAGATGGAACTGTTATTCCAGAAGAAGGCTTTGAGACTGAAACATTCAACGATGTGCCGCTTATGCTTGTCACTGGAACTAATGAATTTTCACTCTTTATTGCATCAGA
Source organism: Streptococcus alactolyticus (assembly GCF_042649785.1). NCBI lineage: Bacteria > Bacillati > Bacillota > Bacilli > Lactobacillales > Streptococcaceae > Streptococcus > Streptococcus alactolyticus. The sequence goes on from NZ_JBHRZX010000015.1 coordinate 13,688, forward strand.
TGAGCGCTTCGCAGAGGATTTTAATAGTGGGGACTTATTCCAAGATGAACAAAAACAAGCAGAATTTGACTATTCAAGAAATTACGGTGGTCAACTTTACAGACTTTCAAATGGGGTTGACAGTGCACGAAAATTAGCAGGAAAACATAATTCAGATATCTATATTTCAGAAATTTTCTATGGCGATGATTCAAATGTAACACCTCAATTAGCATCAACTCTAGGAGCTTTTCACGGTATCTTTAAAGCAATGCTTCAAACTCCGTCAAACTATGCTGCATTTATTGGAGAAGAATTTGATAACGATGGTGCTAAGGACATGTCAAGTGACTTTAAGGCTTACCTGAAAAACTTCTTAGCCTCAGGTAATCCAAACGATAAAAATTTGGTTAATTGGCCAAAATGGTCAGAGCAAAGCGAAGTCCTATCAATTTCTGCTACTAAAAATGCTAAAGACATTAAAGCAGCGACTGATAGTGAGACTGCCAGTGATATTTTAGAAAAAATGCAAGCGGACACTACCTTATCTGAAGGGGTAAAAAATGAATTGAATACAACTGTATTAAGTGGTCGCTGGTTCTCCGCTCCTCTTGATGAAATCTATTCTAGTCAAGAAGAGCAAGTTGTTAAAAATTAACTCATAATTAAAAGCAATAGCCTTAGTGCTATTGCTTTTATATTAACAATAATACCAATAATTCATTTATTAGAAAAAGTGCTAAAAAAGAGAGGTTATAACCTCTCAATGTGCTAAATAATCTTCCCAAATCTGGTCAAATTCACTAAGATTGAAGGTGAAGTCCGCCTCATTTTCCAAATAAGTGCTGATAACTTCAAAATCATCGCTATGCTTTGGGAAAGTTGAATCTTCAAATACCAAGTCCGCTAAAATAGCGACAGGTTCGTGACTTTTGGGGTTACGCTGGGTCATTAACCAGGTATAAAATGATTTTCTCATTGCCAATACTCCTTTAAAAACTGATGTCGGATGGCGCTACTTTGGGCATAGCGTTCAGGGTTCTTTTTGTAGAAACCTTGGTGATAGTCCTCAGCCCACGTAAAATGCTTGTGCAGGTTCAATCGTCGTCACGATAGGTGAATGAAAACGTCCTGACTCTTGTAGGGCTTGTTTGGATTGCTCTGCGATGCGACGTTGCTTGTCGTTTTCATAAAAAATCACAGGACGGTAATTATCACCGCGGTCCTCAAATTGCCCAAACGCATCCGTCGGATCTATCTGTGCCCAGTAAATCTCCATCAAATCCGCATAAGAAATAATGTGCTCATCAAAAATAATCTCAACTGCTTCGGTATGCCCTGTCTGGTGGGCTTTGACTTGCTCATAAGTTGGATGAGGCACATGACCTCCAGTGTAGCCCGAACGCACAGATAAAATACCATCTAATTCCTCAAAAGGCTGCACCATGCACCAAAAACACCCACCTGCAAAAATCGCTCGTTCCATTCTAGCACCTCCAAAAATAATGTTTCTATTATAACATAAGACTTTCAAAAAAAGAGCGTGTTAGACCATTTCTAACACAACTCTTTTTGATAAAGCCTTTAATCGATTAATTCTGTTCCAAGGGCATCTTGTTTGACTTTCTTAGCTTTCATCAAACCACCCAAAGCTTTTTTAAATTGTCCTTTTGAAATACCAAAAGTAGCCTTGATATCCTCTGGTGATGACTTGTCATTCAAGGTCATAAAGCCACCATTTGACTGCAAATAAGTCAAAATCATCTGCGAATCATTTTCCAACATTTCAAAAGAACGCGGTTTTAACGAAAGGTTTAGCGTGCGGTCAACAGCACGATAACCAATGACGCGAGCCGTTACTTCTTCCCCAAGACGTGGTTCCGCATAGCGCTCACTTGGATGGATAAAACCAAGCATATTATTATCTGGCAGGTAAACAAACGTTCCTGACAATTTCAAACGGTAAACAATTGCGCGTAACTTCTCATTTTGCATATTGTCATAAGCTGATCCTGAGAGTTTTTGGAAAACTTCAGGTTCTGCTGGAATGGCCCAAATGCGGTCTTTTTTATCCACATCCAAACGAACATAAAGCTTGTCACCCTTCTTAGGCCAAAGTTCTTTTAAATCAGGCAAAACGTCTAGCGAAACGACAAATTGTTTGTCTGGCAGACCTGTGTCTAGGAAAACACCGAGGTCGCGACGCACTTCTGTCACAACGCCCCAACCATAGCTAGTGCGTGTTGCTGCCACATCTGCAGTTGTCAGACGTGCTTTTTGGTGCAAATCCGTGTAAGCAAAGCCCTTGACCATATCTCCGATAGCGTGTGAACCCTCGCTCTTATCCAAAGTGAAAGTCACTCCACCTTTTTGAACAAAATAGGCTTTTGCATTTTCATCAATTACCAAACCAGTGATAACCGTAGCAAGTAGTTTATTCATGTTTTTTTCCTTTATCATAGAAAAGAGAGTGGAATCTCCACCCCCTTACCTTTGTCTTATAGAGATGACATTAGACTTCTAGCAATTCTTTTTCTTTGTTAGCAGTCATGCTGTCAATGTGTTTCACAGCTTCGTCAGTAACTTTTTGAATATCTTTTTCAAGCACTTTCAATTCGTCTTCTGTGATTTCTTTGGCTTTTTCTTGTTTTTTAGCTTCGTCCATCGCATCACGGCGGATGTTACGGATAGCAATTTTGGCACTTTCACCAACTTTTTTCACTTCTTTAGCCAAATCTTTACGTGTTTCTTCTGTCAATGCTGGAATAACAAGACGGATCACTGAACCATCATTGGCAGGGTTAATACCAAGGTCAGAAGCGTTGATCGCATGCTCAATGTCTTTCAAAACAGATTTGTCAAATGGAGAAATCAAGAGAACACGCGCTTCTGGAACGGTAATAGAAGCCAATTGGTTCAAAGGTGTTGGTGCGCCGTAGTATTCCACTTGAATACGGTCTAAGAGTGACGCGTTAGCACGTCCAGCACGAATAGAAGCAAATTCACGCGCCAAAGCACTGTGTGATTGTTCAAAGCGTTCTTTCGCTTTTTCAATAATAGCATTAGCCATAAGTCAGTATTATCCTCGTTTCTTGTTTTTTTAAATAGTAGAGCCAACTCTTAATGGTTGTGGTGGTCTGCTTTGTTAGAAACCGTTGTCCCGATAGCTTCACCAAAGACCACACGTTTGATGTTACCAGGTTCGTTCATGTTAAAGACAACTAAGTCAATATCGTTGTCCATTGAAAGGGTAGAGGCAGTAGCATCCATGATTTTAAGACCACGTTTAATCACTTCAACGTGTGTTAATTCGTCGAATTTAACTGCATTGGCATCTTTCTTAGGATCTGCGTTGTAAACCCCATCAACACCATTTTTCGCCATCAAAATAGCTTCTGCTTCGATTTCAGCAGCACGAAGGGCAGCTGTTGTATCTGTTGAGAAATAAGGTGAACCGATACCCGAACCAAAGATAACGATACGACCTTTTTCAAGATGACGAAGGGCACGTCCACGAATATAAGGTTCCGCAACATTTTGCATTGGGATAGCTGTTTGAACACGAGTGTCCACACCATATTGTTGCAAGCTATCAGCCATAACAAGGGCATTCATGACTGTTCCTAACATTCCAGTGTAGTCTGCCTGTACGCGATCCATACCAGCTGCCGCAGCTGGTTCACCACGCCAAAGGTTTCCACCACCGATAACCAAGGCAATTTCAACACCTGAATCATGAACTTCAGCAATTTCTTTTGCGATAGCTTGAACAGTGGCAAGGTCAATACCCACACCCTTATCACCAGCCAAAGCTTCTCCAGACAACTTAATTAAAATACGTTTATACTTAGGTTCCACTACACGTTACTCCTTCTTTTATCCCTACTATTTTATCATAAATTGCTTATTTTACCTAGCAAAATATCTCATTTTTAACGATTCAATACTCGCCAGTCCCTAAGGTACAGCGTTAAAAAATTTTGGCTCTATAATTTCTGTAGTGGGTAAATCCACCATGGAAATTATGGAGCCTTTTTGAGTATATACAAAAAGTC
>NZ_JBHRZX010000016.1:0-1610 GCF_042649785.1 Streptococcus alactolyticus
TTGTGATAAGATTTAGTTGTTCCATATGAACCCTTTCTAATGTGAGTTTCGTCGCTTTTCATTATAGGTCATATGGGACTTTTTTTCTACACTAAAAAAGGCTCCATAATCTCTACAGTGGATTTACCCACTACAGAAATTATAGAGCCTTTTAAAATCAATTTGTTACGATTTTATCAATTTTTTGACAATCTGCTGGTCGTCTTTTATTTTAAAAATTAAAAACGTCATTAAGGTTCTCTGCCATAGTAGGATGCGTAAATATTTGATTCTTAATATAAGTGTATGGAATATGGTTATCCATAGCTAACTTAATCAGGTTTATATTTTCCTGAGCACCTTCACCAAAAAGAGTTGCTCCTAAAATATCTTGTGTTTTTTCATTAACAATAACCTTATAAATACCTCGAAGGTTGCCATTAACATGAGCTCTAGGCATAGCTGAAACCATTAATTCATTTGCTTTATAGGGAAGATTTGCCTCTGCAGCCTCTTTTTCTGTTAAACCTACACGTGCCAAAGCAGGGTTAATAAATAATGTAGTGGGGATATTATTTCTCTGACTAGCGTTATAATCACTCTGTCCAGTTAATTTATTAAAAACTATGCGATAATCGTCCAATGACACATAAGTAAATTGGAGTCCGCCATTGACACCCCCAACAGCATAAACATTTGGAACACTAGTTTCACAATAATCATCAACCTCAATGGCACCATGGTCTGTTACCACAATATCTGTATTTTCAAGTCCCAAGTCAGTAATATTCGATTTACGACCAGTCGCATAAAGGACAGCATCAAAACTCATTTTCTGACCATGATTGCTTAAAATAACATTATCCTCTTCATCATTTTCTAAAGCATTTATCTGAGCATTAAAAACAGGAAATACCGTCTTCTTCCATGTATTCTTTTGCTAGCTGCGCAACGATATCCTCCTCACGTGGCAAAATACGGTTAGCAGTTTCAAAAACGGTGACCTTACTGCCAAGATTAGCATAAAGGCTGGCAAATTCAAGCCCGATATTACCCCCTCCAATGATTCCTAACCTTTGTGGCAAAGTTTCTAATTTTTGAATACCAGTGCTGTCAAAGACATTTTTAGATTCCTTTAATCCTGGTATAGGCAAACGATTTGAAATGGCGCCTGTATTAATCACTATAGTATCAGCTGTTAACCATTCACTATCCTCGCCAGCAACTATTTTAATAACCTTATTAGAGACAAAACTTGCTTTAGCATCATAAAGATCTACACCAGCATTGACCACATTGGCTTTATTTTTCTGATTTAATCGACGCATAACCACCTCTTTTTCAGCCATTGCCTGCTCAAATGTTAAATGATTTTCAGCTGCATGGATTAATGTTTTTGTTGGAATACAGCCAATATTGATACAAGTTCCTCCATACATTGAAGAACTTTCTTCAACAAGAGCAACTTTCTTGCCAAGAGAACTCATCTTAGCAGCAAGTGTCTTTCCAGCTTTACCAAAGCCTATGACTAATAAATCATATGTTTTCATTTTTGTTCTGAAAGTTCTATAATGAAGTTAGCCACCTTGCTTTACTCAAAAAAAATTGTTTCGCTATCTTTGAGTAAGCCG
>NZ_JBHRZX010000017.1:0-19597 GCF_042649785.1 Streptococcus alactolyticus
GACTTTTTGTATATACTCAAAAAGGCTCCATAATTTCCATGGTGGATTTACCCACTACAGAAATTATAGAGCCTCTTTTTTTGCATACAAAATCCCTCGCAGACACCTGCAAGGGTTATTCATTAAGCACCAAAATTGCTAAATAACTGTTTAAAGAAGTTCACGATAGCATTCCACATTCTCACTAAAAAGTTTTGGCTTGATTGTAACGTATCTGCCGCATTAAAGTTCAAATTCATACCTTTAAAGGTTGATTTTGATTGTTCGACAATACTGTTTTTAAGTGAAGCTAGGGTTGAACGGAAGCTCTTGCTATTAACCACATCTGATTTTGATAAATTAACCGCGTAATTCACGATGAGGTTGACTTGGTTATTTGAAAGCACATTTTGCAGCTTGTAGTTGCTGAGGGTTTCATCGACAATTTTTTGAATATCTTCTTTAGAAGCCCCTTCGCCTGCGTCTGCTACGGCTGATTTGATATCAGCAAGTGCCACATTTAGCTGGTCGGCACTGTAACCACTGTTTCCTTCGTTTTCAGAATTGATAGTGGCTAAGGTGTCCAATTCTTCTTGGGCAAGTTCTTTGCTTTCGTCTGAAATCGTTGCCCCATTTTCTTCGAGTGAGTAATAAATACCTGCTAAGGCAGATTCACCAGTTACCGCGATAGGTGACGCCACTTCGATAGAAGCGTGCTCAATGCCTAAGGTTACCGCAGCATTACGGTACATATCCTTGGTCACTTTTGTGATGTTTTCAGGTGTGACAATGTTGACCGTAAGGACTTCAGAAGCGCCTAGTTTTTGGATTTTAACCGAAGAATACAACTGCAAGCTTGGGTCATCCGCGACATTCATAATTTTGGCATAGGCGCTTGTTGAAATGGTTTTGATGTTGGTGTCTTTTGACTCATTGTAATTCAACAAAGCCAAGGTTTGCGAACGCTGCTTATCTGATAAAGAATAGCCTAAAACATATTGCGGTTGCACATAAGTTTCATCAATAACATCTTGAACAGATTGTCCAGCAGCCTGCACTTGCACCGCGCCTATCATCGAAGCGATAAGCAGGGCAACTGCCACGAAATACTTTTTGATACTGAACATGATTTATTCCTTTCTTAATTAAACTCCTTTGTTATTATAATATTATAACATTTTTATAATATTTTTTCAAAATGAGGTGGTAATAAAAGCCCTGTAATAAAGGAAAAATCCATAGTAATATGATTTCTGATCTCTATTTACTTTTTAAACGGTAAATGTTTAGGGAAGCTAGTAGCATGATGATAACGTAAATTAACATGATTTGCTGGCTATGAACAATCATTTTTTCAGGATTGCTTAGTGATGATGTCAATAAAGACACCAATGACAATCCTACGGCTCCACCGATTTGGTGAACGGTATTAACAACACCAGACGCAGCTCCTGCTTCATCAGCCTTAGTATCGGATACCCCTTCGACAGTCATCGGCCCAAGAACAAGTCCTTGTCCAACCCCAATGAAAACCATCGGAATAGCAACACCTAAAAAGTAGCCATGATGTAAGCCCAAACCAACCCCAATGATATATCCCGTCAAATTCATAACCGTTCCCAAAACAAGAACAAAAACATTTGAAAAACGTTGAGTCAGGCGATTAACAAAAAGTGAAAAGATAAATTGTGTCAATGTCATTGGAATAAAAGCAAAAGCAGCTTGCAGTGGTGAATACCAAAAATAACGCTGAAGTGCTTGGGGCATCAAGAAGAAATAAGACATACTAGCACTCATAAAGAAAAAACGAGCAATATACGCACTTGAACGCATTCCATTTCTAAAAAGGCTAAGGGGCATCAACGGTTTTGAATGGTGACTTTCAATCCAAAGAAAAGTCACAAAAGCAAAAACACAAATCACTCCTGACAACCAACGTAAAACATTACCATTAATACTGTAAACAAGACTACTAAAGGTTATTACTGATAAAATAGCACCCCACCAATCCAAAACTAAATCCTTATCTCTTAAAGATTGTGAGATAAATCGTTGCGTCAAGCAAAACATGATAATGCCCACAGGAACATTAATCAAAAAGCCATAACGCCAACTACTGTAACTCGTAATTAGACCACCAATCAGCAAACCAAAACTAGCCCCAAGCCCTGCTGTGACACCATAGTAGGCAATAGCTGTTGCTCGTTGCTGCCCCCTATAGGCATCCATTAAAAATGCCAAGGTCGTCGGTGCTAAAATGGCAGACCCAATTCCTTGAAACGCTCGCATCACAATAATCATGGTAGAACTTGTTGAAATACCAACTAAAAAGGAAGCAACGGTAAAAATAACAAGCCCTATTTGAAAAATGCGTTTACGTCCGTAAATATCTCCCATTCGTCCGAAAAATAGTAAAAAACCACCAAATGTTAACGCGTAAGCATTGCTAACCCAAGACAATAAAGTAGCAGACATCTGTAAATCTTGGCTAATGTGGACAGTACTGGTAAAGATAATCGAATTATCCAATAAAATCATAAAATAACTAAGCAATACAATTGGTAATACCATACCAAATTTTTGAACTTTTTGAGCCATGTTTCTCCTTTTCAATAAGAAAAGCCATAGCAATATGACTTTCTTAATAAATGCTAAATAGAATAGTTAGCGTAGTTGATAAAAATGTAGAGAGCAAATTTGAGATAATTCACAATCTATCAAACTCCCGGTCAATGACAGCTAAGTTTTTCGCGATTCCTTTTTCTATCGCTTTAATCTTCAAAGCTCTCTTCTATCTTAAAACGATTTTCCGACAAAACCCGCTAGGAGTTCAAATGTTGCGGCTTCGTGGTGGTCTGCAAAGACAGTTGTATTCGTATTGAGTGTTTTGATTTGTGCCATGTCGTCGTCAGATAATTCGAAGTCAAAAATATCAAAATTTTGGCGGACACGTTCTGGTTTGGCTGATTTTGATAAGCTAACGATACCACGTTGTAATTGCCAGCGAAGCATCACTTGTGCTGTTGTTTTGCCGTATTTATCAGCGATAGCTTTTAGAATAGGGTTGTTAAAGACATCAAATCGTCCTTCAGCAAAAGCACCCCAGCTTTCAACTTGAACACCTTTAGACGCTTGGTAAGCGACAGAATCATCTTTTTGATTAAAGACATGAAGTTCAATCTGATTTACAGCAGGAATGACATCATTGAAAATGGCAAGGTTAGCTAATTGTTCATCTTCGAAATTTGATACGCCAATGGCACGAATTTTTCCGTCGTTATAAAGTTCTTCCAGCGCACGCCATGCTCCAAAAGTATCGCCCACGGGTTGGTGAAGCAAATAAAGGTCGATGTAATCAGTATCAAGTTTGCGCAGCGATTCTTCAAAAGCCTCCTTGGCACCTTCGTAATTAATGTGTTGAATGAAAGCTTTTGTTGTGATAAAGAGTTCTTCACGCGGAACACCTGAAGCTTTGATAGCTTTGCCGACAGCTTCTTCGTTGCCATAAGCTTCTGAGGTGTCGATTAAACGGTAACCTGTTTTGATGGCTTCTTCGACAGCTTTTTGACAAACATCTGGGTCAGGAATTTGGAAAACACCAAAGCCGACCATGGGCATTTTTACGCCGTTATTAAGCGTTACTGTAGGTTGTTGAATCATTAGTTTTTCTCCTTTGGTTAATCATTTTCTTGATGATTTTATTATAAAATGCTATTGCTCCTTTTAAAATTACTTCTTTTCTATGCTAGTATGCAGTTGGCGTATGGTTATGAATTGGAAAATAAAAGGTACAGTTTAACAAGTAAACTGTACCTCAAAAATTGTATATTATGCGTAAAAATAAGTTGGTGTAAAGGTCTATTTTAATAGTAATGGTTAAAGATTATCATTGAAGAATGGTAGAATGGCTTCTGCTGCTTCATCAACGAATGGATACAAGTCATACATATCGAAATGGCTTGCTTCAGGGATGACAACCCATTCTTTAACAGTACTTTTGGCTGCGTCAAAGATTTCACGTGATGCTGGTTGACTCCAAGCGTTTTCAGCAGTGATAACCAAGTAAGGTTTTGTCATCTCTTTCATGATTTCTGTGACATTGTATTTGATAAGTTCTAATTGGCTCCAAGCAACTACTTGATTGCTCCAACGTGGACGATTTCCACGAGCACTATAATAGTATTGAGCGCCTTCTTCAAAAGCACGTGGTTGGAAGTTAAGGTGAACCAATTCACCTGTACCATTTTCATAGGCTTCTTTGGCCGCTCTCACCTCATCTTCTGGCATGAATAAATTCGTCATTGGAGATGTTGAAATATCTGAAATAGCTGGCACCACCGCTGTAATAGCTTTGAGACGTGGTTCTTTAACACCTGCAACTGACATGTATGAACCTGAACCGCAAATACCAAGCCCACCGATACGGTTGTTGTCAACATATGGCAAGCTTTCTAAGAAATCAACGGCCCCTTCAATGTCTGTCTCTTTAACATCAGGAAGTTCTTGCTGGCGTGGGAGACCTTCACTTTCACCAAAGTAGGCCCCATCAAAAGTTAGTGCAATGTAACCAGCTTCTGCCAAGAGATTAGCATAAGTTGCTTGCGCTTGTTCTTTAATTGAAAGCATTGGTCCTGTGACAACAATAGCCGCATAATTTTTAGTCCCATCAAATTCTGCTGGCAAATAAAGTTGCCCAGCCAAACGAAGGTCTAAAGCTTTATTTTTAAATGTTACATTTTGAATCGTCATGATGTTTTCCTCATTTCTTGTATTTAAGTCAGTCAACTGACTTAGCCGTAAGCAAAACTTGCTTTATTAATATTGGTTATAGTATAACCTCTTCATTAAACTTTGAAAATTACTTTTGGATCTTACCAAGCATACGCCATTTGCATACCATTAGCTTGCTCCCATACCACCATCAACTGCTAGAATAGCACCAGTAACGTATCGTGCTTGTTCAGAAGCGAGATAAGCGGCAGCATTCGCAATATCCTCACTCGCTCCAACATAACACAAGGGAATCATACTAATAATATTATCCATATGCGCCTTAGCATCTTCTTCTGACAAATCAGTTTGATTCCAGATATCAGTTGCAATAGTTCCAGGGGCAATAGCATTAACACGCACGCCGTCAGCAGCCAATTCCATTGCCCAAACACGTGTAAAGTTTTCAACAGCAGCCTTGGCACCAAGATACATCGACATATTCGGACCACGGTGTTGCGCTCCAACAGTTGATAAATTAATAATCGTTACCTTAGCTTTGAGAATAAATGGTAAAGTTTGAATAGTCATATCCAAAAGAGCTCGAACATCTAGGGCAAAAGCACGGTCATAATCCGCTAATGTCAATTCTTTTAGTGGCGTTACAGGAGCCCAACCTACATTATTTACCAAGATATCTAACTGACCAGCAAAATCAGTTTCAATAGTTTTTGCAATTTTAGTGATATCATCAGAGTTTGTAATGTCAGCCACAACATAAGAAATATCTTTATTGGTATATACCAATTTTTTTAAAATATTTTCTCGGCGTCCTGCAATAATAACTTTTGCTCCTTCGTTGGCATAACGTTCAGCAATAGCACGACCAATTCCTGAACTGCCGCCCGTTACAACGGCAACTTTATTTTCAAATATTTAGAGATCATAATTTCCTTCATTTTAGGATAATTAGTATACTACTTCACTTGAAAATTACTTTTAAAGTAAGCTAGTACACACATATATATGCTAAATTCAAATGAAAAACCAGCTGTTAAAAACTGGCTTTGTGTTTTATTCAGATACAATGACTAAAGACTTAATCGCTTCGCGCTTATCCATAGCTTCATAGGCTGCTTGAATGTCACCGAGATTGAAGCGTTTGGTAAAGACTTTACCTGGATTAATTTTTCCAGTTAGGACAGCATCAAGAAGCGGTTCTTTGTCATAGGTAGTTACTGAGGCAACACCACCTCGTAAACCAATATTTTTCCAGAAGAGTGCATTGGTGTTCATTTCTGCTTTTTGAGGAACACCTACACGACCAATCACAGCACCTGGACGGCAGACATTGACAGCTGTTTCAACTGATTGCACAGTTCCAACACATTCTAAAACAGCGTCGGCACCAGCACCATTTGTCAATACCATAACTTTTTCAACGGCTTCGTCACCACGTTCAGCTACAATATCAGTTGCGCCGAATTCTTTTGCTAGAGCTTGTCGGTCAGCATGACGACTCATGGCAATAATGCGTGTTGCCCCCAATAATTTAGCGCCAATAACGCCACACAAACCAACGGCACCATCTCCCATGACAACAACAGTATCGCCAGCTTTGACCTCTGCTGTTTTAGCAGCATGATAACCAGTTGCCATCACATCAGCCAAAGTCAAGAGAGAATTCAATACGTCATCTGAATAATCAGACGGTTGTCCAGGAATTTTAATAAGTGCCCAATCAGCATTTGTAAAGCGGAGATATTCACCTTGATAGCCAGCGTTACCACCTGGTTCCATATTGGTACAATTGCCATCAAAACCAGCACGGCAAGCAGCGCATTTACCACAACCATGTGTAAATGGAACAATGACAAAATCGCCAGCTTTAACTGAGGTCACCGCATTTCCTACTGTTTCAACAATGCCAATAGCTTCATGTCCAGTATAAGAATTTGGTTCGCGTTTAGAAATGCCTCTAAACCACCAAAGGTCGGAACCACAAACACACGCACGAACGGTTTTAATAATGACATCTGTGTCTTTTTGAATTTCTGGCACAGGTGCTTCAGTAACTGTCATTTTCCCTGGTTCAATAAATGTCGCGACTTTCATTTTTTCTCCTTCTCTATTTATCTTAATAAACAGGACGTGTCAATCCTTGAGTATCGGGGTCGGCAAGACCTATACTTTCTCTATTGAGGTAAGTTGGGTCAGCAATCATTTTGACGACAACGTCTGCCATACTTTGACGTGACCCCGAAACACCGACATATGATTCTCCTTTGTGCGTGATACTGTATTTTACCTCATCACGGTCATTTAACCAAGACAAGCGCAAAGTTGTGTAATCTAAGCCTGATTTTTCTAACAATTCGTCAGAACGTCGATCACGATTGAGCCCCGCTTGCGTAAGCATTTCTGTATTCCAACGACCATATTCTCCAGGAACTTCTCCGTAAATTACTAAAACATTTGAAGCTATAACACGTTTAACATCATTTTTAATCATTGCTGCAATAACATCTTGAGTCAGTTCGTTATCAGGGTCATGGTCAACATTTGAAATAAAAACAATATCCTGTCCTTGAACAGCCTTGTCCAACGTTTCTTGGTCATGAATATCAGCATCTACTGTCCTTACACGTGTAGGATTAATAGCCACTAAGTCATCAACACGATGACTTTTTCGTAAATAAAGTGTCAATTGAACATCATCTTGTTCGCTCAAAAGACGCTTCGCTACAATCCGTGCAATTTGTCCATTGGCACCCAAAATTAAAACATTTTTCATCTATATTTCCTCAATAATCTTTAAGATTAATCATTAGCATGAACATCATAGTTAGAAAGTAGCCAGTCTCCAACACCTGGTGCGTCTGGGTCATGAGCGCCTTTTCCTTTGTCAAGGACACGAAGCTCTGCCATTTCTTCAGCGGTCAATTCAAAATCAAAGAGGTCTTTGTTTGATGCCATGCGAACTTTCTTGGTTGATTTTGGCAATACAATGATACCTTCTTGCACTTCAAATCGCAAAATAATTTGCCCAGCATCTTTGCCATATTTGTTAGCCAAGACTGTGATGATTGGTTCGGCAAATAAGTCTTTATTTCCTTGTCCGAGTGGCGCCCAAGCTTCGATTTTAACATCATCTTTTGCAAGCAAGTCACGTAGAGCTTTTTGTTGGAAATATGGGTTGAATTCTACTTGGTTAACAGCTGGAATCGTATTGAAATGTGGAACAAATTGATTCCAAAAGTTTGGCGTGAAGTTTGACACACCGATTGATTTTATTTTACCAGCTTCTTTAGCTTCTTCTAAAGTTTTCCAAGCCTCTTCGACTTTGCCATAAGGTTGGTGAAGGAGGTAAAGATCAAGGTAATCAAGTCCCATTTTTTCAAGAGTCGCATCGATGATTGCTTTAGCAGTTTCGTAAGCATAATCTTGGATCCACAGTTTGCTGGTAACAAAAATTTCTTCACGTGGAATACCAGAATTCTTGATTGCTTGTCCGACTTCTTTTTCATTGAAATAGGCTTACGCTGTGTCGATATGACGATAGCCTACTTCTAAGGCTTCCTTAACAGCTGTATAGTTTGAACCGTCTGCAGGAATTTGGAAATACCAAACCCAACTGCTGGAATACGATTGCCATCATTTAAAGTAATTGTTTCTGTCATCATTTTTACCTCGTTCTTTTTTATACCTACATTTTACGTCTAAATGGCTCAAAAGTACATTACTTATGTGCTAAGCTAGCATGCGCTTTACGTATACTGATTTAGTTCGATTTAGCTTAAAATTTCCAAAAGGTACTTAAAGCAATATAAGTATAACCCGTGGTGCTAGTTAAATTTAAGATACGAAAAAAGCTCAAATGGACTATACTGTAAGTGACAACTAAACAGAAGGTAGTCCAAATGAGCCATTTACAGTATACCGCTAAATCTCATCATTTACAATGGGATATGAAGCCATTAAAACAATTTTGTACTCTTATTTATCGTCAATACAGTCCCAAGTTATTGCGTGAACGCCACAATATCAAACTTTGTAAAACAAAAGATAGTTCTATTTAGTTCTCTTATTTTTACAAGTAGAGTTAGGTATTCGGTCTCAGCGTAAGTTTTACCGTATGTGTCAGTTATTTATTGGTAGTAGTGGATTAGAACGTACGCGATTTTATCGTCGTGCAAAATATTTGCTTCCTCTATTTAAACTAATCAGACAAGCGCTAACAAAACGAATACCTAAAGATGAGCTTGTTATTGTAGATAGCTTTCCGCTTCCTGTTTGTCTTCCAGTTAGAAATTTTAAAACTAGGATTTTTCGGGACGAACAGGCTGATATTTCCTTTAATTCAGCTAAACAAATGTGGTTTTATGGTTTCAAGGTGCATATGTTGGTAACCTTATCAGGTTACGTTGTGAACGACCTCGTGACACCTGCATCAACCCATGATAGTAAAGCCTGTGAGGAATTACTAGAAGATACAATTTTCCTATGATTTTAGCGGATTTAGGCTATATTAGCCAATCATTGAAGCAGCGATTAGCACAAAAAGGATACCAGCTTTGGACACCGTTACGTCAAAACATGAGCGAAGCTAAACATCATAATAATTGGAAATTAATGGCTAAACGACGAACTATTGAAACGAGATTTTCGGTACTCTGTACAGAATTTGATATTCAAAGACCCCTTGTTCGTAGCTTATGCGGACTGGAACTGTGGTTAGAAAGTATTATTTGGGTTTATAATTTGAGATTTTTCAACTAGCACCACGGGTAAGTATAATAACAAACGGCATCATAATCATGCTTAACGCCTTTTCGTTCTCTGAAAAGCAGATTATCTTCCTATTTATGTTGTTTTGGAGCCTCACTGGCTAATGCTAAAAATTGATTTTTAAAAGCTTGATAAGCAAAATCTACTGTTCCTGCCGATCAACGCTTGAGCCTAAACTATATCCACCATTCGTTAAAAAGAGCGCAATGGCTTTACCCGATAGCTCATCTCCATATCCTTAAACTTCCTTAGCTAACTTCTTGGCTTCACTGGCATTGTGCGCCATTCCCATATAATCCATGTCATAGTAACTTGAAAAACGGCTCATTGTGTATTCACCAGCAGCTAGAATTTCTGGAGTTGGTGCTTGTCCTTGAAAGAGAAAGAACAAACGTTTTCCAGCAAATTCAGGAGCCACTCGACCGTATTGACGGTCTAAGAAATTACGCAATAAACCATTTAAATTATGCCAATAAACAGGAGAGCCAATAACGATTGTGGCAGCCTTGGCAACTTCTGTCATCACATCGTCTAGTTGATCATCAGCGAAATTTTGACCATAAGCATACAATTTATAATCTGCTAAATCTAGCGTTTGATAGTCATGTCCTGCCAACAAAACACGTGCTAATTTGGCAGTATTGCCATTATGATTTGGACTACTATTAATAAACAAAATACTCATAATTTTTCCTCCAACTAACCTTTAGGAAAGATTGTTTTCAAAATAACCCTCTTTCCTTTTGATACTTAAACTATATACCAAGGCTTTTTATTTGAAAATTACTTCTCTTCTATGGTAGTATACTTGTAACGTATACTTACCAGAAAAGAAAGCATTCATGATTGATGACTACCTTTTAGAAGCCCTTGTTGCTTTTGCCAAATACGGTACGCTCTCTGCCACAGCAGATCACCTTATGGTCACTTAGCCAACGGTCACACGAGGCATGCAAAAACTCGAAGACGAACTCGGAGTAACTTTATTAAAACGAACTCCTAATCACATTAGCTTAACGGAAACAGGTCAATTAGCTACCGAAGAAGCTGAAAAATTGCTAGAAGCCAAACAGGCCTTTATCGATCATATCCAAGATTTTGAGAAACATTCAGGAAAAATACGATTAGGTTCAGTAGCTCCTGGTCCGCTTTACATTGCTGAAGATGTAGCATCCGAGCATATTAGCATTGATAATAATTTGCTTTCTGAAGGGGGAATTGTTGCTAAATTGCTTTCTCAAGATTATCAACTCATTTTTACACACCAAGAAATTCAAACAGATAACATCGAATCACTTTATGTCGGCAAGGAAAGTTTACGTGTTAACAGTGATGCCATGATCGTCCCAGCTAATAAAACCAAAACAACATTTCAAGAAATGGCTGGTTTTAGTTTCGTGGTTCTTCGCGACATTGGTATTTGACAACAAATTATTGAGGACAATATTCCAAATGCGAAATTTATTTACCAAGATGAAGTTGATGATTTCAATGAAATTAGGCGCTATTCAAGTCTACCTTATTTCACTACCAACATCACGCATCTCACGCGCGAAAAGCAAGTTCACAATCGCCGTTTAGAAATGCCTATTACCGACGAAACAGCACAGATTGATTTTTACCTTGCCTATCTGAAAACGAACAAATCTCAGTTTAAAAAGGAAATTGCTGCCATTCAAACCGCCTGGGAAAATTTGAAATGAGAATGACGAAATATATATAAACAAAGCAGGCACTATCCATTAGTGAGATATATTTTGGTATGGTATACCCTTGGTGCTAATTAATTTCAAAAGACACAAAAAACTACTGCCCAGACTCCTTTAAACATCGGCGTAACGTTAAATTGGTTAACTTTTCTGATGTGTCCCTTCTCGTCTTGCTTTTGTTACAAGCTAAACTGAACATGACATCGCAACGCCATTTCTATAACATCTGCCGCTTCATTGCCAAGCTGTACGCAATCACAGAGTCTCCATTTTTAAAGGATTAGCAAATGTTGGTTACTTTATCAGGTTATATTCTGAACTACGTTATGACACCAATCTCTGTTCATGATATCAAAGCAACCCATGAGCTATTAGAAGCATGCAAACAGTTGCTCATTATCAGCGATTTAGACTATCTAAGTAATGAACTCAAGTAGAGCCTAGGACTGGAAAGGTACTATCTATGGACAAGGTTTTTCGGAACTGTGCCGTCTTTTCGTCTTTTGGGTGTCCAAGACACATCATTAGTTAGAAGACTAGCTTGGATACAGTTAAGACCTGAACAAATCGTTCTTGCTCATAATTCACGTTATTTTTAAATTAACTAGAACCACGAATATAGTATAAAAAATCATTGTTGCTTTTTAACTAGCTATAGGTCTGATGCACTAAATTGTCGTATGAGGAGAGGTTAACTTATATACTAAATTTACTCTTAAAGTAGAAATTCTATTTATCAGAATCGGACTTCGCTATGAATACTCAGATATTTTAGTCAAATGCCAAATACTTGATGCCACTTAATACTTTACCAACAATCACCCCAAAGAAATCGTATATTGAGGAATATATAAAACTAGCTAGCAGTTTTGCTAGCTAGTTTTTGTTAAGTATTTTATCAAACTTTAAAGAAAAGAGTATTTTAGAATCAAACTAGCACATGAAAAGCATCATAAATCGCTAAGAAAATTATTCGTGTGCTAGTTCATTTCCTGAAGAATGACGAAGCTTTTGATGAAGATAAACCGAGATAAAAACCTTTTCAAAATATGATCTAAAGTATTCTAAAAAATTTAGAACAAACTATTGACAATTCTTATAGTTTTTCTTTCCTACGATGGTAACCAAGGTTTTAGGTTAAAAGGACATTTGATTATAAGCATATTGGAAAGCCTTTAGCACGTCCTTTGGAGCTTGGTCATAGGAAACTGAAGATTCTAGATTGCCCTTGACCACAATACGGTTGGTCGCAGCTTGGTCGGTACACGTCACCAAGGTTACCTCAGATTGCCCAGGACTGTCGTTTAGCACATCTGTGCGGTCAGGTGCTACTGACTCCACTGACGTGATGACATAGGTGTAAATCATTGATTTGTCCGTCAAATAAATCATCATGCCAGTTTTAGCACGTTCAAGTGGTGAAAAGAGCATTTTAGACGAACCTTCCAATTCAAAAACGTGATGGCTGGCGAGTGCGTAATTATTGACCCCGCCCATAACTTGATTTTTCTTCATCGTCCCAGCGCCATAAGATAATTCTGTATTGCCCAAGCCTTTAAAAATAGGAAGATTGATGTCTAAATCAGGGATGGCAATTCCACCAATCGCAGGCAAATCAACCTGACTCGTCTGATTTTTTAAAACAGACTGCAAACTGATTGGCTCAACCGCTGAAAAATCATAAGTCACGTCTGCCGACTGGTTTTTTTCCAGTGTTTTTTTAGATACTTTTTCGATTTGGTAACGATTTGACTGGCGACCAATCAAAAAATTACAAATAGACTGATTAAAAATCAAGGCTAGACCAACGACGATTAAAACAAAGCAGATAAAGACTTTCAGAGTTGTTTCGAATCTTCTTTTCATATCCTTATAGCCTTATGCTTCATCATTTTCTTCTTCGGGATGGACGAGGGTAAAGGTCATGATTTTAGAATCTTGGTACAATTTCATGACTTTAACGCCCAAGGTTGAACGACCTGTTTGCGAAATATTAGACACACCTGTACGAATGACAACACCTGTATCTGTAATAACCATGATATCCTCGTCACCATTGACAGTTGCTAGACCAGCTAACAGACCATTTTTCTCAGTGATCTTAATAGTCTTAATACCTTTACCACCGCGACCTTTAGTTGGGTATTCAGATGCAGCTGTACGTTTGCCGTAGCCCTTCTCTGTAATCACAAGCACTTCTTGGTCATCTGTGATGCGTGAAGCACCCACAACAGCGTCACCCTCACGAAGATTTACCCCACGAACACCTGAAGCTGAGCGGCTCATACTACGAACAGCACTTTCTTTAAAGCGGACACTATAACCAAAACGTGTTCCAATGATGATATCATCATCGCCGCTTGTTCGGATAACATTGATTAACTCATCACCGTCTTTAAGGGTAATAGCCTTCAGACCATTTTGACGAATATGCGCAAATTCAGACTCCTTAGTTCGCTTGATAATCCCATTTCGTGTCACAAAGAAGAAATAATTTTCTTCTGACTCAGCTTGTGTGGCTCTGATGATGGTTTGAACCACTTCGTCCTCGTCCAATTTCAAGAGATTGACAATTGGTAATCCCTTGGCACTGCGACCGTATTCAGGGATTTCATAGCCCTTCAAACGGTAAACACGACCACGATTGGTCATAAAGTAAACGTAATCGTGAGTATTTGTCGATACCAATTCTCGCACAAAGTCATCGTCATTGACACCTGTTCCCTTGACTCCACGACCGCCACGTTTTTGCGAACGGAATTCGTCTTGAGAAAGGCGTTTAACGTAACCATTATCAGACAAGGTGATGAGAACATCGCTTTCTTCAATCAAATCTTCATCGTCTAGTGAAAGCACTTCTCCCACCATCAATTCTGTACGGCGAGGGTCAGCATATTTACGCTTAATCTCGTCCATTTCTTCTTTGATGATCGCAATAATACGCTCTGGTTTGGCTAAAATATCCGACAAATCAGCAATCAAAGCCAACAAATCATCGTATTCATCTTGGATTTTTTCCCTTTCCAAACCAGTCAAACGACGCAAACGCATATCAAGGATAGCTTGACTTTGACGTTCTGACAATTGGAAACGTTCCATCAATTCTTTTTGTGCCAAAACATCGGTTTCGCTATTGCGGATAATGCTAATCACTTCGTCCAAGTGGTCTAAAGCAATCAGCAAGCCTTCCAAGATGTGAGCGCGTTTTTCTGCCTTTGCTTTATCAAATTTTGTGCGGCGAACAATCACATCTTTTTGGTGCTCGATGTAATCAACAATAATCTGTTTGAGTGATAAAATCTTAGGCACACCATTTTCAATCGCCAGCATATTAAAACTATAATTGGTTTGCAAGCTGGTCAATTTAAAAAGATTATTCAAAATCACATTAGCAGAGGCATCACGACGCACTTCAATAACAAAGCGAATACCTTCGCGGCTTGATTCATCACGTACCGCTGTGATTCCTTCGATACGCTTTTCTTGCGTCAAACGCACGATGTGTTCGTGTACCTTAGTTTTATTGACGCCATAAGGGAACTCCGTCACCACGATACGCTCACGACCACTCTTAGTTGTTTCAATCTCTGCACGTGAACGCAGGATAATAGACCCCTTACCTGTTTCATAAGCTTTGTAAATCCCTGAACGTCCCATTACCAAAGCCCCTGTTGGGAAATCTGGTCCAGGCAAGACTTCCATCAATTCACGCGTCGTCACGTCAGGATTATCCATCACCAACTTAACCGCATCAATCGATTCGCCTAAGTTGTGCGGTGGGATATTTGTCGCCATACCGACGGCAATCCCTGTTGCACCATTGACCAACAAATTAGGAAAACGCGATGGTAAGACCAAAGGCTCACGTTCGCTACCATCGTAGTTATCTTGGAAATCAACTGTTTTTTTGTTGATATCACGCAACATCTCTAGCGCAATTTTGCTCATTCGGGCTTCGGTATAACGTTGTGCCGCTGCACCATCACCATCCATTGAACCAAAGTTTCCGTGACCATCAACCAACATATGACGATAGCTCCACCATTGAGCCATTCGAACCATAGCTTCATAAATCGAAGAATCACCATGAGGGTGATATTTACCCATGACATCCCCTGTGATACGAGCTGATTTTTTATGCGGTTTATCAGGCGTTACTCCAAGCTCATTCATTCCATAAAGAATGCGGCGATGAACAGGCTTTAACCCATCGCGAACATCTGGCAGTGCGCGTGCGACAATAACAGACATCGCATAATCGATAAAACTTACTTTCATCTCTGAGGTTAGATTAACGTCAATTAAATTCTTATCCTGCATTAAGGAAAAACTCTCCTCCTCTACTGTAAAACTCTTCTATATTATACCATATTTTTCCTAGAAACGACATGGCTAGCCAAACTTAGATTGACTACACTAAAATAAAATTTCACAAAGTTTTTAGAATAAATTAGTGACATATCTCACGTAACGTGCTAAAATATAAACGTATGAGGCTTTAACCTCAAAAAAAGTTAAGGAGATGTTTAGATAATGACTGCAACTAAACAACACAAAAAAGTTATCCTTGTTGGTGATGGTGCCGTTGGATCATCTTACGCATTTGCGCTTGTAAACCAAGGAATCGCACAAGAACTTGGTATCATCGAAATTCCACAACTTTTCAACAAAGCTGTTGGTGACGCTGAAGATTTGAGCCACGCTCTTGCATTCACTTCACCTAAAAAAATCTACGCTGCTAAATACGAAGACTGTGCAGATGCTGATCTTGTCGTAATTACTGCTGGTGCTCCTCAAAAACCAGGTGAAACTCGTCTTGACCTTGTTGATAAAAACTTGGCTATCAACAAATCTATCGTTACTGAAATCGTTAAATCTGGTTTCAACGGAGTCTTCTTGGTCGCTGCTAACCCAGTTGATATCTTGACTTACTCTACATGGAAATTCTCAGGATTCCCTAAAGAACGCGTTATTGGTTCAGGTACTTCACTTGACTCAGCTCGTTTCCGTCAAGCATTGGCTGAAAAACTTGGTGTTGATGCACGTTCAGTACACGCATACATCATGGGTGAACACGGTGACTCTGAATTCGCTGTTTGGTCACATGCTAACGTTGCTGGTGTAAATCTCGAAAACTACCTTAAAGATGTTGAAAACTTCAACGCTGAAGAATTGGTTGACCTATTTGTAAGCGTACGTGACGCTGCATACTCAATCATCGACAAAAAAGGTGCTACATTCTACGGTATCGCTGTTGCCCTTGCACGTATTACTCAAGCTATTCTTAACGATGAAAATGCCGTTCTTCCAGTTTCTGTATATCAAGACGGTCAATACCCAGGCGTAACTGATTGCTACATTGGTCAACCTGCTATCGTTGGTGCACATGGTATCGTTCGTCCAGTGAACATTCCATTGAACGATGCTGAAACACAAAAAATGCAAGCTTCTGCAGAAGAATTAAAAGCTATCATCGACAAAGCTTTCTCTAAAGAAGAATACGTTGCTGCTTCTAAAAACTAATCAGCTCTAAAGGATGGTAAAAGAGAGTCGAAAGACTCTCTTTTTTCTACCTTAAAATAAAAAATAACAGGAAACTACCACTCCCTGTTATTTTTTTACTCAACACTACTCAGCACTCAACGCTGCCATAGTAATGTAGTTATAAGGTTTATTGAAGTGTGGCAAGAAGAACAAATCTGTCAAAGCTAATTTATCAATCGTTACTTGCTCTTGGATAGCCAATGAGAAGAGGTGCAGTGCCAAAGAAATGTCTTTTTTAGACATCAATTGTGCCCCTAGAATTCTGCGAGTCTTTTTATCGTAAACAATCTTCAAGGTTACTTTGGCATTGTCTTTCTCGATAAATTCAGGCTTTTGATTGTCTTTGTATTCCACTTCTGCTGCTTCAAATCCTTTGGCAGCTGCTTTTTCCAAAGTCAAACCAGTTGAAACCATGTCTAAGCCATAAATCGAAATACCGTTTGAACCTTGGACACCGACACCTTCTAATTTATGTCCGCAAGCATTGTGGGCTGCCACAATCCCTGTTCTTACTGCATTCGATGCAAGAGCGATATAATCGATTGTTTGTGTTGCGTTATTGAAAATAGTTGCACAGTCACCAATAGCATAGACGCCGGGAACACTTGTTTCTTGGTATTTATCCACTAGGAAAGCACCGTTTGAGAAGAGTTCCACTTTGCCACCACCTAGAGCAGTATTTGGGCGGAAACCAACAGCAAGGATAACCATATCAACATCGTATTCAGCTTTATCAGTGATGATTTTTTCAACTTTTGTTTGACCCGCAATTTCTTTAACGGCTTCACCAAAGGCTAGTCGAATACCGTGGTCTTCCAAATTTTTCGCCATCGCTGCACTAAAATCTGCGTCATAGTAACCTGCCAAGCATGTTTCAGCAACATCGATAAGGGTTACTTCTTTGCCATTACGTTGGAAGGCTTCTGCCAATTCTACACCAATATAACCCGCACCAACAACGGCAACACGTGAAATGTTTTCATGGTGTAATTTATTAATCACATCTTCAGCGTTTTGGTACAATTTCACAAACTGAACATTCTCAAGAGCTGCTTTGAATTCAAGAGAATCTGGATCCATGTGAACCCCTTTAATCTTAGGAATAATAGGTTGCGAACCTGTCGCAAAAATCAATTTATCGTAGTGTTCTTCATGTGTTTGACCATCTACAATTGCTGTTACCACTTTATTATCATAATCGACAGACTCCACAGGAGAATTCATATAAATGGTAGCACCTAACTCTTCTAGCTCTTTCTTGCTAGAGTAGAATAACCCTTCTGGACCAGAGATCTGCTCTCCAATCCATAGCGCCATACCACAGCCTAAAAATGAAATATTAGAATTTTGATCAAAAACAACAATTTCATTGTTAGCTCCGTAGTTGGTTAACATGGTTTTAATACATGCTGTTCCAGCATGGTTTGCTCCGATAACAACAATTTTACTCATAAGAAAAACCTCTACTAACTAATAGTTTTATCACTATAACTATACCACATTGATAAAACGCTTACAAGTATTTTGTTTCAAGTTTTCTCCCTATTTCTGAAAATAAAAACACCTTATAATGATAGGAGTTTCATGGAAAAAATATAAAAAGAGAACCTCCTGGTTCCCTTTTTGTCATTAGATATCCGTGATTTTCACCAATGGATGACCCAAAGCAGCAATGTCTTCATATTGCGTACTTTGTTCTCTCCAAAGGGCATCAATTGGATACCAGCCGTTGTTGGCTGCGTTATACGGATCTAAAACATAGGTATTTCCATTTGAATAGCCTTTTAAGACAATAGCGTGGCTGGTGCCAAAAGGCCATGGCGAGAACTTATTCATCTGAACAGATGCTGATACATAGTGACCTTCTTTCAAGGCATTGGTTAATTCATTCACTGAACCCAAAGCTGTCGGTGTCATTCCAAAGTGTTTAGAGGCCAACAATACACCATTTCCACTCGTTCCTTGACTACCACGGTTAAATTCAACCGTATCATAATACAGGTAATCTGCTACCATCGTTGGTAAAATTTCTTTTCCTGATAATGACGAGATAATCATAGATAAACTGGTTGGCACACAACCTGTTGCTCCCATTTTGTAGCCACCGTAGAGAGTGTTTCCCCAGCGTTCATCTTTTTGATTGTAATAAGGAGTGTTGTAGCTGGTCTTTTTCACGGTAAATTCCGTTTTACCAAGCAAGTACATTTTCCCATTATCAGACTGGTAAGCATGCAAGTGATAGGTTCCTGTTCCTGAGTGGTTAGCAACATTAATCAAACCAGTTGCAACTGCTTGTGAAACAGAAGCATCGTACCACTTGATGTCGTCTTGGCCATTAACATCTGACCAGACAGCGTATTTAACAGAGCCATTTGAATACACACCTGAAATGGTAACGCCATAAACGCCTGTCCCCTTATAAGTAGCTGTTACGCTAGTTGTTGATTGGGTATTGTTAAAGGCACATTGTCCCAAATTATAACCAATGGTACTGCCATCTTTTGTTTTGATATAAGTATGAACAGTGTAATTTCCTGTTAGATTGTGGTGGTATTTTTCATCCACTGTCACAATCACTTTGCCATTAACAACGTGGGATGTTGTGTACCAGTGAATGTTTTTCTGCTCAGCTTCTGACCACGCTGCTACGGACACACTCGCAATAGATTTTGAGGTTTCTGTTTCGGCAATAACAACTTGCAGCGTTCCTTTATCGGCGTTGTGGTTTTGCACGGTAACCGTTGGTGCTGTCAAGTTTTGATTAAAGGTCAAATCAATCCCTGAAGTAGTAGCTAAACCAACAAGGGAATGTGTTACTTCGCTGACACCGTAAACGTGAACGTTGTAGTGGCCTGATTCAAAGTTAT